>CALDZW010000078.1 GCA_937944175.1 uncultured Candidatus Altimarinota bacterium | reverse complement strand
TTGTAAGTTAAATACAAAATTATATTCCCCAAACACTACAAACAATATTATGGCAAAAATGGCTGTAGAAAGAATGTAGAAGAAAGTAGAGAGTAATCCATCAAACTCTAAACTCAGTTTTTTTGTGATAATGTTAGAACCTGCAATTGATAACATTCATATAATTGCTAGGAGAAAACCATATTCCATTTGTTCATATTATTAGCGTTTATTTTATGAGTTCAAAAATATTTCTTTGTTGCCCATCTACCTCAACTGTATCTAAAAAGTCTTCAATTTTTCTCACCCGCATTGTTCCAGAGGGGTATGATGCTGAGGCATCTAATTGTTCATATCTAACAGATTTTGATAGTTTTCAAGTGGTTTCATATCAAGTGGCATCAGGGTGAATTTCCTCTACTCTATATCTCAGTCAATCAATACGTTTATATATTCCTCCAATTATTATATCAAGATTAGATTCATTCATAAATGCTTAGTTTAAAAAATATAATGACCTTTAGAATACTTATTTTCATACAGAAGACAAACTATCTAATATGTAACTGTTTTTTATTATTTCCTCTACCCTCCACTAATCTCTACAGCTTATACTAAACACCCTCCCATTTGTTGATCTATTAACATTATCTGGGAGTGTTTTTCAGATCTTTGAAATTCATTCTTCAACTCAAGTATATGATACCCTTGCTATATAATTTTGTCACAGTTCATTTATTTTTTTTGATAGATATTCTATCATATTATTTACATGATTGACACTATCATCACTAAATCATACAGCAAGAGGACAGTCAGAGGTGATTATTTCTGAAACATCCTTGTTACACTTCATTCAAATACTCTTCATTTTATCATGAACTTTATCTAACCACCAATCCATTGCATATGCTTTATTAGGTATTTTAGAATCATCCATGCCGGTGAATCTTTGTACCAATGGATTATTACATGGAACATAATCTATAATCTGTTCTCTGAAATAATACTGAAGAACCTGAACATCAGATAATTCAGTCCCTAATCAATAATTCCTTCTGATATTCTTAAGCTGTTCTTCTTTCTCCTCAGCAGTTAATGCATGCTTATTGATGAGCTCAAATACTCGTTGAAAATTATCAGGTGAGTTTCAACGGTCAGTAATAATTGACCATATTCTTCATTTAATTAAAAAAGTATCTTTAAAATACTCAAAACTTGGCCCAAAGCTCTTATCTTCAAGTGCTTTTTTCACGTCATTTAACAATCAGTCAAATCATCTATCTCAATACGGAGATGTACACATTCAATTTCTCAATGTACTTAAAAGATCTCCATCTGTAAAATCATACTCTGCCTCAGGTCAGAAAAATTTTGTTGGCTCTGCATCAATTTCATCAGCAAAAATTTTTATCACCTTCTTAGTTTTTTTACAAACAAAAAAATAGGGCGTTTTTAATTTTAGGAGATTACCATCAAAATCAAATGCCTCGATCGGAATTGTATTATCAAGTTGAAGTCATTTCATATGTATATTATATGTATAATAATGAAATAATCAATATATTCAAATTATATATAATGTATGCCTGTTATAATATAATATTTATCTACTATTACATCAAAGAACTCTAGTGAGAAATAGGATACTCTCTCAACATTTTTACACTGAAAAAAAATCTTATTTTAAAGGAATCTGTTCATATTTTTTATTGGAACTCCTAGTGAAGAAAGTGATAACTAGTAGTGCAAAATAACAGTATACAAAACACTAACTTTTAATACATGTCTGATCAAAAATAGCTCTTACTTTAAACAATGTAATAAGTAAGCTTACAATTCATTTAATATACCCAATGCAATTTTCTTTACATCTAGTTCAGGCATTCATAGATATTTGGAAATAGCTGTTTTTGATCAATCCTTTACAGTGTTTTTGTACATTTGAAGTACATTTTCTCAAGCTACTAGATTTCATCATTCGTCAATAAATCTCCTAAAGAGACCTCATGCAAGAGCATCTCACCAGCTATAACAATAATATACTCACTGGTATTTTGATGAAATTGGATGGAAGAACCTTGGAAACTCTGACCCCTTTTCTGAATCAAATCCAAACCTATCTACCAAATTATCACAACTTTCAGTAAAATCATGACTATCTGTAATAGGGTAATCATGGGTATAATAAAAATTATCAATTTCTGTAAAATGACTTCCATATGTGTCCTTATATTTCTTATCATATAAATAGCACTGTATTACTTTTTGAAGAGTTTCCTGAGTAATTGTATTTCAATCACTATCTTTATCAGAAAATCACCTTAAATGTTCTTCTGAGAGTATAAACTGCTCCATAAATTTTGAAGGCATCTCAACTGAATCTGTTGGGATGATTGATACTCATATTTCATCTTCTTTGCTTCATGTCACGAGACTGTACAATGTGTGTCAAAATTCATGTAATATTGATCTCACATTATCAATTGATAATCATTTTTCTCTTTCAATATCACTAATATTATTAAATGCCCAGACAAAAGGAACTCCTCCAATATCATTAAACCTACTTGCATATGAGGTAGTTTTCTTTCATTCCCTTGTATATGGGTCAAATCATAGATATCAAATGAGTTTATTGTCTTTCCACACTTCATATATATATGTATCTTCATGATGTCATTTTAGTGTTGATTTTTTAAACTCTAATCAAAAAGACTCGCTCATCAAAGTCTCAATACCACTTCTCACTGATTCAAAAGAAAAAAAGTTATTAAAATCTTTGCTATTAATATCAAGATTCAATTCCTTGTACTTTCTCATATAATAATGTATATCCCAATGATTCATTTGCTCAAGCTGGAATTCTGATTTTAATATATCTATCTCCTGTTTGAATCAGTTACTCAGTACCTCTCATGATTCATCTATAAATATACTCACATTTTTTGTTGGTCATGCTGTTTGATACTGTCTCCTATATTCAGAAAAATTTTTATATCACAAAGTCCTAGCCTCTTCATTAAAGTTATTAATTATATCAATAATTACCTCAATGTTTCTATTCTCTCAACTTCTATGCTTTTCTACTGACCTTTGAGAAACTTCCTTTCTAATTTTTTGATCACTACAGTATCTTAGAATAGGTGTTACTTTATAAAAAACTAATGCATTGATTTCATCTCATAATTCCTTTTTTGCATCTTCTCTTGCCTTCACAATTAGTTCCTTTGGCATCTCAGAAAGTGAGTCAATATTATTAATAGTGTAAAAGAATGTTTTATTTTCATTTTCCAACAACTTTTTATAGTGTGTTTTCAATGTGGACCTAGACTGTCTTAAGCTTAAAATTTTATCTCTTTCCTCATGAGATACCTTCTCTCAGTTTTTCTTTCTATCTAGTTGAATAATCTTTTTAATACAATCTTTCCTAAGAGTATTACTCTCTTGACAGAATATATGATCAAGCCACTCTTCATAGTCATCTCTTTTTTTAAATCTATTTGTTAGATCTTGCATATTATTATCAAGTTTATCTTTCAATACTCTTATAGCTTGATTTCAGGATATATTAGCTATAAAGGTAAGTAATACTAATAATCGATTGATAATAGTATTAGGCTCAAAATTTAAATCATATTCAAAAATATAAAAGAGATCATCAAATGATATTTCATGAATAGGTTTTAGTAAAAAAATTTTCATTTTTTCATCTTCCCTCAGTAACAACTCATTTCAAATCTCTTCATAACACTCTAAAGCTTCCGCACTCATAAGCAACCCAAAATCAGGTTCAACTTTATTCTCTAAATAATAAAGGATCCTTTCCTTACATGGTTTTAGCGATTCATTTACTGTGTCTAAAACTGTTTCTTTTGAAAAACTAGCATCCTTGTAAGAGCTGTTCTTTTTATGATCCAGCTGATTAATTTTTGTATTCATTAAAGTAATATTTATCATATATTTGAATTCTCCTCCTCATATATATAGAGCAGTAATATATTATTTTATTAAAATGTCAAACAAATACTCGATTAGAATTAGTATGGTAAATAATATCAGTGTAAAACTCACCTCCTTGAACATTTTCATACTAAAAAACCCTTATTTTAAAGGAATATTTTCTTAAAATTTATTGGAATACTCTAGTAAAGGAAGTGAGAACTGAGATGAGTAAGATACAAAACAAACAACTTAATGCATCTTAACTTTTCTTCATATAAGACGTCTCAAGATGGGTCTAATTTCAATAAATATTAACCTGGTACTCATTACTATGAGAGTATAATAACACTAAACTTTTAGCATATTTTTGAAATATATGTTATATTTTAGATAAAAGTATATTTAGTTAAGTTATCAATATATGTGACTATCTACGAACATTGATACTCTTCAATCTGAAATAAAAAAAACTCTTGGGGGAACTAAGAAATCTCCTGTTTTTGGTTCTTATGTTGATTATATACAAAAAGAGAGTTTAGCACTAAAAAAAGAAAAAAGAGATAAAGTGATAAGTGGCACCTATAATGCTTTAAAATCATTCAATGAGAGTATAAAAGATGGTTTAGATGAGAATGAGCTTTTAACATTAGAAAATCAACTATCAGAGCAGTTAAAAATTGTGTCTCCATTAGGTAAAGAAAGCTTTTTTGAAAGTCTTTTCACATCAGATAGCACAGTTTATAACAACCTAAGGAAAGTATACTTGAGTTGAGGTTATTCATACGTAAAAGATGCCATTTATGAATATGAGCGTGTTATCAATAAAATGGATAATTCATTGAGGTTACTATACCTCTCAGCATCAATAAATCTTTGAGATATAACAACCGCAGAGAGTATCTTCAATACATATGAGTTGAATATTACATGATCATTAGATAGTATATTTGCTAATATTAACAAATTAACTTTTCTGAATAAGAATGAATTATTATTACTTTTTAGTTGAGTAGCAAAATATATTGGGATCATAGATCCTAAAAAAGGAGTGCTTTTTTACAAGCTTCTACTTAAAAAAAGTGATGAAATCTGATTTTCTAGATGAGAAAAATATGTAATAAGTCAAAATATATCTACTCTCTCACCTTCTCTTTCATGAAATCAATCTACAATAGAAACAGAGAAGTGAGATATTGACTCAGGATCATTCTCAGAAAGCAGTCATGATGATAATGATTATCTGGACGTCAGTTTATCATCGTCATCTTTATCAGAAATGATTAAAGAAGGTAACCAATGATCAGATCATCTTACAATGATAAAAAGTGAATTAGAACAATTAGGAATCAAGATAGGTAATAATGTTAATATAAGCAGTAGTGACCAAATATCATTATGAGCTCAGGTAGATATTAAAGTAAATAAAAGGTTATGAGAGCTTACTCAAGAGTTAAAGAGGGTTGAATGAGCATTAAGTTGAGTAAAAGCAGATAATAAACTTATAGATGCTAAACTTAATGAGATTTGATCTAAAATAGATGAATTAAAATCAGA
>CALDZW010000077.1 GCA_937944175.1 uncultured Candidatus Altimarinota bacterium | reverse complement strand
CTCAAAACAGTGCTGTAGTACTTTTTGTACAAGTTCATGATGTCTTGGTGACGTAGTTCTGATAAAATCAGTATAATCAATTCAAAAGTGATCCCATACTTTTTTGTGCCCCTCAGACATGTCATCAAGATAATCCATAATGCTCTTTCATTCTTCTTCTGCTTTTATCACAGCTTTCTGAGAGTTTTCATCTATTCCTGTTGTAAACCTTGAATCAATTCACTGTATCTTATGGTATTTATAGATTACATTAGCTATAGTAGAACTATAAAAATGTCCTACATGAGGAAGGCCATTTCAATAATATATAGGAGTTGTTATATAGAATTTTTGTTTTGCTTGAGTCATAAAAAATGCCTTTAATAAGTATTAAAAGCATTTTAATGATATAGAGATAAAAGTAAAACTAATGTAGAATTAATAAAATTATGTACTATTTTGTATCTAAAGATTTTTGTATCTTCTCCTCAGCAAGTTTTCCTATAATCTCTTCTAATTCATACTCAGCTAATAAACTCTTATCTGTAAGCATATAATCAGCATCAGAAATATCTTCTTCTCTTACGTGTGGGCTTTTAATAACCATACACTTAATTCATGCTCATTGAGCTGAAGTTATTCAGACTGGAGAATCTTCAATTACCAGACATTCTTCTGGGGAAACTCAGAGAGCTTTCATGGCTTTTTCATATGGTTCTTTATCTGGCTTTCTATTTTCACAATCATCTGAAGTGATAACTACATCAAAAATTTCTTCTAGTCACAATTTTTTTATACTTTCTTTTGTTGATTGATCTTCCATTGAAGTAACCATAGCAAGTGTATATCACTCTTCTTTTAGTCTTTTTGCAAATTCAACAACTTCAGTAAATATTTCAGCTTTATCAAGGTGATATCTGTAATAAAAACTTTTCAATTTCATGTATGCTTCTTTATCAAATTCATATCATTTGTTTGAAAGTATTTGTGCTCAATCTTTTCAGTTTTTGCCATAAAGATCAAGTTTATCTTCATCATTGAGGAGAATTCACTGAACTGCCATAGCAAAATCATGTGAAATTACATTGATAATCTCTGAATCTAAAAATACTCAATCTTTGTCAAATAGTACTGTTGTGATCTCTGGAGAGTGATTCATTTACTAGTTTCAAAAAGTATTCCACCTGTAATAATGAAATATTGTTATACGTCAAATTTATGTTCTATTACATCTCAAATGGCACCCCACACCTTTTACAAAATTCAGAATCTTTAGTATTACTTGTTCAGCATTTTATGCATTCTTTTGATTTTCAGTTATATGAAATCATTTTTGTGGATTCTAGGAAAATCAATACCGTGAGTGATGACATAATAGCAATCACTATTGGTCACAAAAACATGAGAATCCCTCAAAGTATTCTTCCCATAGGTGTAAGTGGAATAACATCACCGTATCCCACTGTTGTCATAGTTACCACTGCCCACCACAGTGTAGCTGGAACTGATGAAAATGCCTCACTTCAACCAAAGGTATTTTCAAAAAAGTACACAAGTGTTGCAAAGAAAACTAAAATAATAGTAATAATAAAAAATCAGGCTCCATACTCAACCTTGTGTTTATAAATTCCTCTGCTCAATTTTAGTAAAATAGGAAGTCTATTTAATAATTCAAAGATTTTAAACACTCTAAAGAGTCTAAAAAGTGCAAGAATAGTATAATTCCCCATTCAATACAACAAGGTTATGACAAAAAATGGGAGGAATGAAAGCAAGTGAAATATATTCATGATTCTGAATGGAAATTTCTTTTTATCATCAGAACGCAAAAATCTATATACATATTCTGCACCAAATAATATAGAGATAATGGCATCAAGAATAAAAATTTGGATAAGGTATTTTTGTCAGTTATCTTCTATACTCTCAAACATGAGCATTCAGATAGAGATAAAAATTAATAGTAGTATTCAATAGTTAGCAATCCTTCCTGTTTTGGTATCTGTTTTTTCAAACAGTGTATTTTTATCAGTATCATCAACAATAAAAGCCACCTCTTGAATACGTCATTCTTCTTGTTTTTCTTTTTTAAAAAATCACCAGATTCACATAACACTGTATTTCAATAATAATTATACTCTTAATAAAACAGTTTTCTCATCTCTTATTTTTGTATATGCAGCATCTTTCTCTTAAGTAAGAGAAAGAAATTATGCACAACGTGAGGTATCCTTTAGGGCAAGATAGAGTTATGAAAAAACGTAGGAAACTAATTTCTTTCAGGCATATGAGTAATTATATCATAAAATTTGCAAAATTAAAATTAAAAGATAAGCTGTTTACAACATAGTCAGAATAAAAAAAAACTCCATAAATTACTAGACAGAGAAACAAGTAGTTGTGGTTTTTTTAATTTTACTGATTAACATATATAAGATTATGAAGATAATATTTATAACAGGTTGAGCTATATCAGGACTTTGAAAATGAGTAACAACTTCTTCAATTTGAAAGCTCTACCAAGCAAGTGGATATAAAGTTGGAATGGTGAAAATGGATCCCTATATTCAAATTGATGCATGAACAATGAGCCCCTATGAACACTGAGAAGTCTTTGTTACTGAGGACTGAGGTGAATGTGATCTTGATATATGAAATTATGAACGCTTTGTGTGATCACAATTATCAAAAGACAGCAATATTACTACTGGAAAGGTCTATCAAAATGTTATTACTGGAGAGAGAAGATGAGATTACCTCTGAAAAACTGTACAGATTATCCCTCATATAACTAATGAAATAAACCGATTAGTGATGATCACCGCTCAACAGAATGATATTACCCTGGTGGAAGTATGATGAACAGTATGAGATATAGAAAATGCTCCTTTTTTAGAAGCTATCAGATCACTTAAAACTAAATTATGAGAGTCAAATATTGCCTGCTGAATAGTTGCACCAGTCCTTCAACTTAGCTACTCTTGAGAAATTAAAACAAAACTTGTCCAAAACTCAGTGAAAGAATTAAGAAAAACATGAATCATTCCTGATTTTATTGTATGTAGATCTGATAACATAATTCCATCTGATATAAAAGAAAAAATAGCACATACATGTGATGTGAATATTGAAGGAGTGATTGAGGCACCAAATGCACAAAGTGTCTATCAAGTTCCTAAGATATTTTATACACAAAACCTTCATACACTTCTTAACTCCAAGCTCTGACTCACAAAAATCCAACCAAAATTAACACAATGGAATACATATGTTGATAATATTACTACTACTCAAAAATCAATATCTATTTGAATAGTATGAAAATATACCCAATTTGAAGATACCTACAAATCAATTACAGAATCACTTATCCATGCTGGATGATCACACAATACAAAAATAAAGATTGTATGGATAGATGCTGAAGAATTAGAAAATACCCCTGTAGGGATCGATTGGAATCGATCCCTACAAAATCTATTCAAAAATATCAATTGAGTTATTATTCCTGGTGGTTTCTGATCTAGATGAACGGAAGGGAAAATTAAGGCAATGAAATATATTAGAGAAAATAATATTCCTTTTCTCTGAATTTGCTTATGATTACAAATAGCTGTAATTGAGTATGCAAAAAATATATGCAATATGCCAGATGCCTCATCTTTAGAATTTGATGAAAAATGTAAAAATCCAGTAATTTCTATTATGTCAGATCAAAAAAGTATCACTGAAAAATGATGAACGATGAGACTAGGTTGATATGAAGCTCAACTATCAAAGTGAAGTCTGGTTGAAAAACTCTATTGAACACATACTATTTCAGAAAGGCACAGGCACAGATATGAGGTAAACACTGAGTATCATGAAATCTTAGAAAAATCTTGATTAACTCTTTCTTGAAAAAGTCCTGACTGAAAATTAGTAGAGTTTATTGAACTAAATGATCATCCATTCTATGTAGCCACACAAGCTCATCCAGAATTTAAATCCAGTTTAGAAAATCCACATCCATTATTTCTTTGACATGTTCAGGCAAGTATAGATAATGGCTCAAAATTACTTATAGCCTAAAATATCATGTTACAGAAAAATATATCAAAATCCACTCTTTACTTTAATAGAAGAAAATATGAACTCTGATGAGAACTCACTAATTATATTGATACTTGAAATATTGATACACTCATTCAGAAATTAGAAACTCAATACTCTGATTGAGTAGTATGTGTGCTTTGATGAGATTGAACTCTATTAAAAGTAATTCAAGAAGTGCATTCATGAAGCAGACCTATTTTATGAATGAACTTTGGAACAAAATGATTCCTGCTTCATGCTATTGATGAAATTGAAGATTCAGAAACATTCATACTGGCAAACTATCCATTACTAGAATCTGAAGTTACAATATGAGCCGAAAAGAAACAATCATTCTCTTTTAATGAAATTGATATCCGTGCAAATACAGGGAAAATTATTGAACTTGATATCTGTATCTCATGATCAGATAATTGAAAATCAATATGTACCAATCTTAAATGAGATGGCTTAGTTTTTTCTACGCCTGCATGAAGTACAGGTTATAATTTTTCTCTTGGAGGCCCAATTATTCCTCATGAGCTTAGGACTTTTGTTTTGACTCCAAAAGCTCCATGGCTTCCACGATATTTTAAAAGTGTGTTGATTAATAATACAAAAAAAGTCACCATAAAAAATACCTGAAGACTCTCAGATATTAAAATAGTATGTGATGGAAGTGATTTTTTAGAAATTAAAGACGAAGAGATAACTATAGAAATTAAAAAATCAGATTCTGAGATTCAACTTCTTATTCCAGAAAAACAATCAATAGCATGGAAGGATAAAATATTTCTAGAACAAAATTTCAGCTAAGTTACTTCACTCTATTTCATACATACTCTGTAATAAAACTCAACTTTTCAGATTGTAGATCTTTTGATATAACTAAACATGAGTCTAAAAGATTTCTTAAATGCTTTTTAGACTTCTCTAATCATTGAAAAAACACAAAACCTTTTTCTTCTCATCTTCATACACTTTTCCCTGTTTCTTCAATACTTCCCTCTACATCAAGAATATCATCTTTTATTTGAAAGGCCAGTCATAGCTTTTCACCAAATGCACTGAGTGGTTTAAGGTATTTAGTATTTCATGAAGCTATTATTCACATTTTCACAGCTGCTTTTATAAGCTTTCCAGTTTTTTTTCTATGGATTTGTAGGAGAATTTCTTGATTCAATTTGTCTGGATGCTCTTCATAATACAGATCTTCAATTTGACCTGAAGCAACTCAGTAGTATCCTAATGCTTTTGAAAGAGTTTGAATAAGATTAAGGGCCTGTCTTGAATCTTTTAAACTACTCAGTAACTCATAAGAGTATGTGTGTAAAACATCACTAGCTAGCACTGCTTGATATTCACCATATTTTGACCACACTGTTGGTTGTCATCTTCTTAATGTATCATTATCCATACATGGAAGATCATCTTGAATCAGTGTCCACGAATGAGTCATCTCGAGAGCTGTGCAGACTTTTATAATATCATCTTCTACAGTAATATCAGAAAGTTTCTTGTGAGACAATAATAAATAAAATTCTAAGGCCAAAATAGCTCTAATTTTTTTTCATCACTGAACTGAATATCTAATAGCCTCTTCAAAGTCTTGCAATGGTCATTGATCAGTTTCTCAAGTATTTTCAAAATACATATCCAATGTATGTTGAATCCCCTCTTCTACAAATTCTTTATAATCTGAATACCATATTGGAAGCATATAAGCACAATTATTTTTTAAAAAAATATTTTTATATTAATACAAAAAATTATTTACCAAAATTTCTTTTACTGTTATCAAAAAAATCTATCACTTTATCAAGCTCATCTTCATCAAAAGCGGGCCATCATTTTTCAGTGAAATAATACTCTGAATAATCACTATCAAAAAGTAAAAATCATGAATGACGAATATCTCATCCAGTTCTCACTATTACATCTGGTTTTGGTAAAATACATACATCTAGATATTTTCTAAAATCTTCTGGTTTCATTTGAGAATATATCTCTTCAAAATTAGCTTTATCTTTATTTTCTACTATAAACTTTTTCATTCCTCTCACAATTTCGTCTTGTCCTCCATAAATAAGCGCGAGTGTTGTTACTATTCATGTGTTATTTTTTGTCTTTTCAATGACTCAAGCAAGTATTTTTTGTGATTCATCAGGAAGTCTAGATACATCTCAAATAACCTGAAATTTCAGTCACTCTGTAATCATCTCAGACAAGAAACTCTCAATATTATTCACCAACTTGATAATTGCCTCAACTTCCTCATTTCACCTCTTCTGAAGATTCTCTGTAGATAGAGCCCACAAAGTAATATACTTTATTCCTTTATTATCTGCTAACTCCACTATCTTCCTTGCATTATCAGCTCACGCCTTATGGCCTGCTACACTTGGCAACAATCTGCTCTTTGCCCATCTTCTGTTTCCATCCATGATAATGGCTAGATGATTGATCATAAAAAAATGATTACTAAATATTTTAGTAATCATAATGATTTTTAGATGTTTGCAAACGGTTTGTTATCATAAATTGTTAAGATCTTTATGTTATTGTAGTCCTAAAGAATCTTTTTAAAACCAACGATGCCTTCTTCTTCTCGCCTGCTTTCTTTGATCGTTCTTAACTGCTTTATATCATCTTTTTATTTCAGGTGTCTCGGCTGTATCTGTTTGTGCCAAAATTGCCAACTGCTGTTTCATAGTTTCTTGTCTCATAGATTCCCATTCTTCAGGCGAAAGTTGGTCAGGCTTATTATCTCATTCTCATTTAACATTCACCATAAATAGTTAAATTCTTATGAGTTAATAATCTTTTTCAGTTTTTCATCTCATGTTGCATTTTCCTTTGTTCACGTTTTAAACATATCATAAATGTTCTCAATAGAACATTTATTTAGATATTTGGTGTAGGTTATATCAACTACACCACTATCTTATCATCAGGATTATAGGCTTTTTTATCAATTACTTTAAGATCTTTATTCTTATTCAATTCATAGAGCAATGGAGAGGCTATGAATATTGAAGAGTATGTACCAATAATTGTACCAAAGATCATAACAAGGACAAATCAGCTAATTGATTCTGGACCAAACATGAAGATGGTTATAAGAACAAAGAGGAGTGTTACACTGGTGTAGATACTTCTTCTCAGGCTTTCAGTTACTGAGAGATCAATAATATTTTTTAACTTATTTCACTTCTTTGTCTCTTTTTCTAGATTAGATCTAATTCTATCAAAGATTACAATAGTATCATTAATTGAATATCCAAGAATAGTAAGAAGAGCGGTAATGAAAAATGTGTCAATTTTGAACTCTGGAAACATAGTTCCTGCAAATATGTACATACCAGTTGCAATAACTACATCATGAAATAATGTAGCAATAACAATGATAGCAAACGATACTGAACTAATTCCACTTACTACTCATGAAAATGTCCATGCTACATAGATAGCAATCGCAACTAATGCAATCAGAAGAGTGGTAATAGCTGTATTTTTGATATAATCTCAAAAACTTTTTCATATATTTGTATATGCAGACTCCTCTACTGTGTTATCAGAAGCTTGTAATACATTCAGTGTAATAGTTCTAAAATTCTCTTTAAGATCTGAGAGTTCTTTTTCAGCAATAGATGAATCAAATCACACAACTACACTGAGTGCATTCTGTCATGATATTTTATACACACTTGTCGAGTTGATAACTTCTTTTCAGTTATGGACAATATTTGATGCCTCTTTTGCAATCGCAATTCTCATTTCATCAATACTAATATTAGAGTATGAATACTCAGCTTGAGTTCATCCTGTCATGTCTATTCACAGATTCAGATTTCAGAATAAAATCATACAAAGTGAAAATATAATCAAAATTCCTGATGATAAAAGGTATTTTTTTCTTTTCTTAATAATTGATAATTTCATAAAAATAATTACTTATATTCACTAAAATTGTAGCCTCTTTCTCTTTATATAAAGAGAAAGAATTCAAGATAGAGATTACTCTTTATGTAACTTACTACTTCTCTGTGAGAAGTCTATTGTAAAACTTCTATTTTGCAAGAAAAGTTGTGTTTTAATTTTTTTTTAGAATAATAGTGAAAATCTAGACACTAATCAGTATAATCATATATGAAAAAAGCTCTTGCTAAAAAGCTTGTTGATATCATCATGAAGTTCCTTATTTTCCTTTCTCTTGCTCTTGGGGTTCTTGCACTCTTCAAACCTGAGCTTATAAAAGACTGACTTGATTGGGTAAAAGAAATTGTACACTTACTTGGAAACTGGAACTATGTAATAGTTTTTATAAGTAGCTTAATTGAGAGTTTTCCTGTTCTTTGAGTCGTAGTTCCTGGACAAAATATACTCCTTGCTGTTGGTTGATTTTTTGCTGAAAAAAATATTAACACTCTCTATAGTGTTGTACTTATCACGTCACTTTGAGCAGTTATCTGAAATTACATTGGTTTTTACCTTGGAAAAATTTACTGAGACGATTTCTTTAAAAAATACTGACTCTGGTTTGGTATATGAGAAACTGAACTTAAGTATTTAGAAAAATGAATTTCAAAATGGGGCCCTTGGGGAATTATGTTAGGAAAATTTCATTGACTTACTAGAGCTTTTCTCCCCTTTATTGCAGGATCAATGTGAATGAAATCAAAAACCTTCTGGATATATAACATCATTGGATCAGTTGCGCGGTCACTTGTAATGATTATACTCTGAGTGCTTTTTGCTCAATATTATGAACAAGTTATTGATAATATTGGGAAAATTATGATCTGAATTATGGTGGCTACTGGTTTGTACATTTGGAAATTCAAGAAAAAAGAATTCAAAAAATTCATGATGGAAAAAAATGAAGAAATGGAGAGAAGATTTCCCCAAAAATAATTGTAAAAGATATTATACTTCTCATCACAATGTATGACAGAGATCTACTCACTATTTATATTAACTTTTACAGCAAACCCATTGTGACAGACAATGTGAATTGTGGCATTTATAATCACAATGTATGCTTTTGGATTGTGTAAAGATAAACAGTTTATCTATATAATGATGATTGGAAGTCTATTCTGGGGTCTTCATTTCTGACTTATTGCAGCATTTGCAGCAGCATGAGTTCAGTTATTTGATATTGCAAAAAACGCACTTGCTCTCAGATATGAAAAAAATATAAAAATATCAATTTTTTGTATAACTGCATATATCATAATATGATTTCTTGCATACAAGGATGCATATTCACTTCTTCCAATCATTACTTCTGTAATATCAGTTTTTTTGGTATTTTATGTACGATGAATTTGGCTGAATCTTTGATACCTATGAATCATTGTTTGTTGGTTTTGATACAACCTCCATAACTGATCAATTGGGTGAATGCTCTCAGATGTTGTACTATTTTTTGTCTGAATTGCTTGAGTTATGAGAATACTAATAATTGAAAAAAAATGAAAAAAATCTGAATAATTACAGCTATGAAAGAAGAAGCTGATTTGATAATTACAAAGTATAATTTACAAGAAGACACTTCATTTTGAAATATAGCTTTTTTTATGTGAGAAGATAATTGAACTGAAATAATATTAGCACTTTGTGGAATATGAAAAATCCAAGCTTCTATATGAACTTCTCTCCTCATCAATAAATACTCTCCAAATCATTATATTAATATATGAATAGCTGGAAATGGAGAACCAAATACAATAAACATTTGAGATGTACTTATCTGTAATTCAGTAGTTCAACATGATATATATCTTCCTTTTTGATGAGAACATTTACATTATGCAAAGAAAAGCATAGATTTAGATGACTTCCCATTAATGATTGAAGATGAGATAGAGTTTACCATAGTAAATAATGCTATTTGTGCTACATGAGATCAATTTATTGATGATGCATCAAAAATTCAAGAACTCAATAATGCGTATTCATCCAACTGTGTTGAAATGGAGGCTTTTTCAGTCTGTTCAACTATAAGAGAAATAACATGAAGTGTTAGCAATATTTCTGTTATAAAAGCTATATCAGATTGAGCAGATAATTCTGCAATATTGGAACATATGTCTAATTTAGAATTAGCAATGAATAATTCTATTATTATACTAGACAAACTCATTGAAGAAGTTACATAAATATATTTATATACTCATTAATAGTATTTATGGATATTACTAAATACATTAGAGATGTAGAGGGTTTTCCAAAAAAAGGTGTCACATTCAAAGACATTTCTCCTCTTTTGGAATCTCCAAAAGCCTTTTCATATTGTATAGATATTATGGCTGAAAAAATTACAGATGCTGACATCATTATATGACTTGATGCTCGCGGTTTTCTCTTTGCATGAGCTCTAGCTTATAAACTCAACAAACCTCTTGTAATAATTAGGAAACAGTGAAAGCTTCCATATGAAACTATTTCTCAATCATATTCACTTGAATATTGAGAAAATACATTTGAAATCCATAAAGATGCCATTGAACCTGGTCAAAAAGTTGTGATTATTGATGATCTACTTGCAACTGGTTGAACAGCACTTGCTGCAGCAGAATTAGTTGAACAACTAGGCGGAATAGTTGATAATTTTTGATTCATAATTAATCTTTCATTTTTGGACTGAGAAAAAGTATTATCAAAATATACATGTAATTCAATAGTAACATACTAAAGAACAAAATTTTCTTTTTGCAAAAATTTCAAAAAGTCTTATACAGAGATTATACAAACACACTTATGTAAAAAGTGTGTTTTAATTTAAGATGTAAATTATGATGATGTGAGAAATAGCAGATTTTTTGTGAGGAAATTTTTATGATATTGTGACTCAGTCTTTTGGAATCCTTGGTATTTGAGTGCTGCTATTTGCCTTCTACCAAAAAGATGATATCAAATCAATGAAACTGGTAACAGTTGCAATAATTGTATGGATGATTCATTACTTCATGCTTGGAGGTATGGAATGAGCTATATATGCCTCAATTATTGGCTTGATCAGAATGTATTGTAGTTTTAAGTATAAGTGATCAAGAATAGCTCTCTACTCAGTAATAGGACTCACTCTAGTCTTTTGAATTGTTTCATATGATGGAGTCATTTCTACTCTCCCAATAATAGCAAGCTTAATAGCTATTCTTGCCTTCCAAGTTTTTCATTGAATCAAAATGCGCCTAGCTCTTCTTATATGTTCATTTCTACGGCTTTATTACATGATAGTGCAATGATCAGTTCCTTGAATAATTAATGAGATACTTGTAGAAATAATTCTCATAACTACAATAATAAGAATTTATATAACTGAATCAGAAGAGTATAGTTTTCCTAAAAGTTTATTACAAAAAATCAAATACAAGCTCTCTAGAAAACATCCAAGGAGAAGAGTGGACTTCTGAAAATTTATTATATTCAGGGATAAGAAGAAATACTTTGAAGAAAATGCTATTGAGTATGCTGAGAAGTAAAATATAATATATATTGCACCAAATTATTAGCATTAATCAAATATAAGTATATACTCTAAATAACACTTTTTTTACTCAACTTAATACAATATACAACATGAAAGACATTCTTCCAGAAGCACTGTACAATATACTCCAAGAAATACATACTCCTGATGAGATGCTGATTATTAAGCATGCATTTGAGACAGAAAAGCGAAAACCAACGTTTAGGATTAATACATTAAAAGCTCATGTAGATAATACCCTTGATTCTCTAACCAAAATCTGACTCAAGATAGAACCTGTTCCCTATTTAGATAATGCTTTTTTCTTAGAAGAATGAACAGAAAAAGATCTATGGGATTCTTGAGCATTTAAAGCATGATATATCTACATGCAAGGGATATCTAGTATGATTCCACCATTACTATTTAGTGACCCAAGTGAGTCTAGTATTCTTGATCTAGCAGCTGCTCCATGATCAAAAACAAGTCAGTTAGCTATGATGATGAATAATTCATGATCTATAGTAGCTGTTGATAATAATCAGATAAGAATTGATAAACTGAATTTTACACTTAAAAGACAATGAGTTAGTAATACTCAGGTTCTCAAAACTGATGCAAGAAATTTCAGTACTGCTTTTGCAAAAGAAAATGAAACCAAGATACTTCCTCAATTTGATAAGATGCTCTTTGATGCTCCCTGTAGTGCTGAATGAAGAATGAATACTCATGTAGAAAAGAGTTTTGGTTTCTGGAATGAAACTATTCCAAAGAAAAACTATAAGCTTCAAAGAGATATTATGAGAAATAATATAGAACTTCTCAAAATTTGATGAGAGCTTGTGTATTCAACATGTACACTCTCACCTCTTGAAAATGAATGAATGGTTCATTTTATTCTTTCAAATTTTCCTGATATAGAGATAGTAGATATCTCTGAAATGCCAATATTTTCAGATCTTGTTACAAAACCTTGAATTGCTCAATTCTGAAAAAATGCCTATAGAAAAGATGTTTCACACTCAATACGTATTCTTCCAACAGCTGAATATGAAGGATTCTTTATAGCAAAGTTTAGGAAGAAAGTTGCATAGTACTATTTCCTCTGCCTTTCAGGCATCTCCCCTTAAGTCTAAGGGAAGAATATATATTTGCTCCTTTTTCGTTATTAAATTAATGCCCCTTTCTCTTAAGTAAGAGAAAGGATTCAGGATAGAGTTATGAAAATGGGAGTATTAATTCTCTATTTATGAACAAAAAAGAAAAAATAGAACATTTCAAAACTGTGCTTTTTGAAATGTTCCCTGATGCTGAAACAGAGCTTAATTATGATAATGAATTTCAGCTGTTGATTGCTATACTCATGTCAGCTCAAACAACTGATAAACAAGTAAACAAAGTAAATAGAAATTTCTTTATGCATCTCAAAGAACCTCAAGATTGAATAGATATGTGAGAAGAAGAAATTAGAGATTTTATTGATAGTATTTCATTTTATAATAACAAAGCTGCTAATATTTACAAAACTTGTATATTACTAAAAGATAATTATAATAATAAGATTCCTCATGATCTCAAAGAGTTACAAACACTTCCTTGAGTCTGAGTAAAAACAGCTAAGGTATTTCTCTCAGTCATTGATAATGCTCCATTCTTGTGAGTAGATACACATGTACATAGAGTCCTCAACAGAGTATGATTTGTGAATACAAAAAATCCTCTTCAAACTGACAAAGTATCTGAAAAGGTGTTTGATCCACAAGATATGGCTATGATTCACAATACCCTTATATTCTTTGGAAGATATCAATGTATTGCAAGAAAGCCAAAGTGTGAAAGTTGCAGATTACAAAATATTTGTAAATATTATAAATGACAGACACTAGCTTAAACAATTCCTATTCATGTTCTAGATGAATTTGTACAGAATCTAGTCAAAGAAGAGAAACTCTAGTATCTAAAACATGAGATACAACCACAGAATCACGATGTCGGCCATTAGACAGATATATACTTTGATATGTTCATGATATATTAAATGCAAAGTGAAAATGCTATTTAGAGTGAAAATGAAAATGTCCACATTTTAAATAATGGTTTCAATACTTATAAAACTCTATTAATTACTAAATTTAAATAACAACACATCTCCATCTTGAACTATGTATTCTTTTCCTTCAAGACCAACCTTTCATTCTTCACGAGCTTGACTCCATCCACCATGTTCAACAAGATCTTTCCAGTTGACTCTGTCAGCTTTAATGAATCATTTCTCAAAGTCAGTATGGATGACTCCTGCAGCTTGTGGAGCTGTTGATCATTGCTTGATAGTCCAGGCTCTTACTTCTTGTTCTCAGGCTGTGAAATAGTATTCAAGTCAGAGTGCTTCAAAACTAGCTTTAATCAGATCATCAAGACCTGTTGATTTCAATCACATCTCTTCTAAAAACTCAATTTTTTCTTCAAGTGACATTTCTATCATATCTTCTTCAAGCTTTGCTGAAATTGGAACAACTCTTGTTTCTGGGTTAGTAATTCAGAGAAGTTTTTTGAGATTTTCTTCTGATTCACCCATCATATCTTCTCATACATTACAGGCATATACAAATTTTTTATTTGTCAAAAGATGAAGATCATGAAGTATTTCTCACTCCTCTTCTGAAATTCACATGTCGTTAACAAGTACTCACTTATTTAACTCAGCTAAAACTTTGTTGTATATATCAATAACTCCCTGCATCTTTTTATCTGATTTTGCCTTTTTCCCATCAGATGCTATTCTTTTTTCAACTGTTTCAATATCAGCCATAATAAGCTCTGCGTTGATAACTTCAATATCTTCTTTTGGATCTACCTTTCCACTTACATGAATAATATCATCATTTTCAAACACACGAACCATTTGAAGTATAGCATCAGCTTGTCTTATATTAGCCAGAAACTTATTCCCAAGCCCCTCTCATTTGCTCGCTCCTTCTACAATTCAGGCAATATCAACAAATTCACACGTAGCAGGAATAGTTTTTGCACCATTCACTACGGCTCTAATTTTCTCTAATCTTGGATCATTTACATTTACTATCCCTGTATTAGGTTCTATAGTACAAAATGGAAAATTTTGTGCATCTGCTGAGTAATTTTTAGTGAGAGCATTAAATAATGTAGATTTTCATACATTAGGAAGTCATACGATTCAAATTTGCATAGTTGTAATTAATTTAAAAGTAATATAATGAAATTATAGGGAAAAAAAGTATATTACAAATAATATACTTTTAATAAATTTATCTCACTACAATTTCATACAGATTATAATATTGCCTCTTTCCCTTTGGCTAAAGGGAAAGAATTCAAGATAGGGATAATGTTTAGATAAATATATTACAAATAGTAATTATCTCACTGTGTGAGCATGAATAGTATCTACAATGATAAGTTTTTGAGAAGGATAAATAAGATCTGTTGTAAAAAATACTCCTGGTTTATTCCTTCAAGTCGCCAGCTTATATCATTGCATCCCAAGGTCATCAGTAAGCAGGAAATCAGTAACATTTACAATTTTATAAAATCTATCTTTGAGTGAATTAGGAACATACATATGACCAATCATGAGTCACCTTGATGTTTTTGCTCAATATCACTTATGATTGATAAAGTATGCAAACACATCTAAATTATCTTGTAAATATGCCTCTTTTCCTGCTAAACTGAGGACTCATTTATGAGTATCTACTCATCCAGTACCATGTCATGGAAAATGTTTCAGGTATACCAGTACTCATGTTTTTTCAGAAGCTAGTACAAATGCATCAATAAGTTTATTGTATTTTGAAACATGCTGAGAAAAACTTCTTGCATATCATCATATGACTGAATTTCATCTATTCAAATCAGCAACAAGTCAATAGGTATTAATTCCATTATCTTTTAGTGTTTGTAATCGAATATATGCTAGTATTTCTAAAAATAGTCTCTGTTTAGGTACTGAAAAAGTGTCATGAATTCTTCCTATTTTCTCTAAGCTTGGATAGTATCAAGCATATTGAGGAAAGAGATTTCTTATTCTTTGAATCTCAGCTTGAGTAAATTGTGAATATCTTGAGCTCAGAAACAAATCTTTTGAGAGATTAAAATAATGATTAACTGAAACAGTTGTTGGAAAATCAAGATATCTATTTACCCATCATCCCTCTTGATCAATAAATATTAATATATTTGGATTAATTTCTTTAAGTTTTTTTGAAATGAAAGTAATGTCAGTTTTAGATATATCTTGAATTTTTTTAAATATAAAAACACTATTTACAGCTGCAATCTTTTGTCTATTCGCTTCTATAATATTTGTATGATTTCATCCTTTCCAGAATTTTAATATAAGTGTCTGGTGTTTTGAAAAATCATACTGCTTATTTGAAGGAGAGTTCAATACAACTGTATTCTCTTCAACTTGCTTTATAGGTTCTGAAATTGTCTGTTCAACTACCTCTCCTCTATCTTCTTCTATTTTTTTTTGATTTGCATTATATATTTTTGTATATTCATTGTACTTTGTATCCATTTCTGATTCAATATATACAATCAATTCAAGAGTTTTTTCGCTTTTTATAAGAATCTTTTTTTCTGAAAATGCTTCTTTTACTTTTTTATAAAAACGTGTTTGAAAA
>CALDZW010000076.1 GCA_937944175.1 uncultured Candidatus Altimarinota bacterium | reverse complement strand
CATCAGTTTGTACGTGGATTTAGGATGGTAGTCATTCAAGATGCTATAAACAAGGTAGTTTCTTCACAAAATAGAGCTACTATACTTTCTGTAGAGAATTTCTTAGGAAGACTCATGTATGCTGCAATTATACCAGTAATTGGATACACTGTAGATGTATTTTCACTGATTCAAGCATTACAGCTTTTGGCAGTAGCAACATTTATAGCAGGAGTAATAATGGTGATTATCTTGAGAAAGAATAGAATTATATAAAAAATAAATAAAAAATTATGAAAGAAATAAAAAAGATAATATGAAATTATAAAATGCTTGGAGGTTTATTCTATGCATCACTATTTTCAAGCATGATGGTATGAGTGTGAATGATTTTTCTACCAAAGATTACAGAAAAAATAGTCTTTGTGCTTGATAAAAATCTGTGACAAGAAGAATTATTTTACTGGGCAGGGTTTTGAGTGGTGATATTACTTTGAATAGCTGTATCATGGTATATTAGTGATATTTTAGAAGAAAAGATATGGGAAACAATATATTGCACAAAGTCTCAAAAAGTAAGAGGAAAATTGCTTGAGAAAAATTACAAAGACATTATGGATGTATGAACTGGTCAGCTTATTTCTAGAGTCACAAGGTGAGTATGAGCAGAAGCTGAAATATTTTTAGCTTTATATCAGATTGGAGCAGTAGGTATTTTTAGAATGGTATTAAGTTTAATTTTCTTGCTGTATTATGTGCCTCAACTTTTTATAGTTGTTCTTATCTGTAGTGTAATCTTATTCGCATTGAATTATCTGTTTAAGAAAAAAATTGCTGAACTTTCCAAGAAAGAGAATGTGTTATTTGAACAATCTGATAGAGTTTTTGTAAGAATAATCAATGAAAATCTCATTATTAAATTGTTCAATAAATCACAGAATGAGCTTAAGAAATCATCAGATATATTGACTCAAATTCCAAAAATTGTGACTAAAAGAACAGGGATGCAATCACTAACATATGTGACATTATACTTGTGTCTTAAGTGATTAGAGATATTTATCTATGTGTATATTGGGATCCAGGTATTAGAGGGGGGAGCAGATATTTCAAGACTTATACTGATTGTAGGGCTTATTTGGACAATGTGGTACCCTTTTGAGAAAATGTCTTGAGAAATAAATAGAATTACAAAGCATTTTCAAGCATTTAAAAAAATGGACGACTTTTTATCTATTGAGGATGATATTATAAACTGATCTAAGGCTTATATTTATAAACAAGGACTGATAGAATTTAAAAATGTAAATTTTTGATATTCTAAGGATATTGAAGTATTTAAAAACTTGAACTTACAGTTGCTATCTTGAAGAAAAAATGCACTTATTTGAAATAGTTGATGATGAAAATCGACTATCATGAAGCTTTTGTTGAGACTTTATGATATTGATTGATGACAGATTTTAATAGACTGACAAGATGTGAAGAATTTAGATATAGATAGTTTGTATAGGGAAGTATGATATCTCTCTCAGGAGCCATCAATGTTTGATGGAACAATTAGAGAGAATATGGAGTATGCCTTTGCTGAAGAAAGTATAGAAAGTGAAAGTATTTACGTTCCAGAAGAGAAAGAGGCTCTTATCTGGAACGCATTAGAAAAATCTCAAGTTGCCGATTTGGTGAAAAAGCTAGATAAATGACTTGATACCGAGATTTGAGAGAAATGAATCAAACTTTCAGGTTGAGAGAAGCAAAGATTGGCAATAGCAAGAATTTTTCTCAAAAATCCTAAGATCATCATTTTAGATGAACCAACTTCAGCTCTAGATAATACTACTGAAAAACATATTCAGGAGAGTTTAGATGAGTTGATGCAGTGAAAAACAAGTATCATTATTGCTCATAGACTTTCTACAATAAAAAATGCAGATAAGATATTTATGCTTGAGGATTGAGAAGTTATTGAATCATGAGGTTATTCAGAACTCATGGAGAGTGAATGAAAATTTTATGAACTAGCAAGTCCAGAACACTTAGTAGTGAGTTAGAATTATATCATTGGTATTTGTTATAGAGATCATGAGGTTTTTTGAGAAACAAAAGGTTTATGCTTTTTTCTTTCTTAAAAAATAGTAATATCAAAAAGCTATAATATACGTTATGTGTGCAGTAAAGGCAATCAAAGATGGATTTGCATCATAGCTGAAGGCAGCCTTAAATATTGCTCAAACTCATTCTTTTTCACTGAGAAAGTTAGATAAATCAAAAAGTGGTTTCACAAATGTTGGGATTATATTAGCTCACTGAAATTCAACAATTCCATGAGCAAGGAGTCATCCTGCAATTACTATAAAAAGCAAATTTGTATACCTCAACACCTTTGCAATATTAATTTTTTTGATAGTAAAAAAGAGAAAGTATGAAATAATAATAGCCCCAATAATACCAGCAATAGCATATAAGCTATCATTACTTGCAAGAGAGAAATCAAGTGCATTGAAAAATATAACGGTTTCGACTCATTCTCGTACTACACTTACAAAAGCAAGTATAGATAGTATCCAGAGTTGTTTACTTGTGATAATCTTTTCTATATTGTTTTTCATGGTTTTTCAAATGTCTTTGAAGTTTGCATTAGTCCAGATTATAAATTGAGTAATCATAGCACATGCTACTATCATGAGTATTCATTCATATATCTTTTCCACTTTTCCTGTGAATCCTCAGAAAATCTTCTCAAATCATATAGCAAAGACAAAACTCATAATGATTCATAAAATAATTCATACACTGATATACCTTTTTTTCTTCTTTTTTACTCACAGCAATTTGAGCATAGAAAAAATAAGCCCAATAATAATTGCAGCTTCAAGAGTTTCTCTAAAAGTTATGATAAAAAAATCCATAGCATAAAAAGTGATAATAAATAATGTATAAGTTGAATACTAAAAACATTGTTCTATATGTCAAACTAATTTATGATATAACTATCATTTGTGATAGTTGTCTTTTAATATATACTTTCATTATATTATTTTTTAGAATTATTCTTTATGCAATCAGATATAAGTTCATATTGGAAAGAATTTGATGATAATAAAGTTACACATTCTGCAGCACATTATTTATTTGCTATTGAAGATTCTCATGATGAAAATTGATATGCTAGAGCTGTAGATATTGCACGTAAGCTTAATATTACTCCCTGAAGCTGTTCAGTTTGATTAAGATCATTATTAAAAAGAGAACTGATAGAAGAAGATGAAAATAAATTTATAAAACTTTCTGAAATGAGCATTGAAATTGTAAAAGATATGCACAGAAATAGAGCATGTTTTACAAAATTTTTTCGTGATGAGCTAGGTATTAGAGAAGCAGAGGCTGTTGTAAATGCTTGCAAAATTGAACACCTTATCAGCTCAAAGATATGAAAGAAATTAGAAAATTATTTAGAAAAAGGAAGTTAAAATAATAAATGTTTGTTTAAAAATACGAACTGAGTGAGTGCATTGAGATTTTTATATAACCTCAAATATGTATAAAAAATTAGTTGATGTGCAGCATGAAAAAATTGTAGAATAATTATTCACACAAAGAAATTTGACATAAAGAAAATTTGGAATAAAACAGCTTGATTCTTAAGCTTATTTTCAAAACAAGTGACTATGATTGGAGACATTATAAAAAATAATATTGCTAAATTATCTCTTGGAGGAGTGTTGGCTTTATGTCTATTAAATGGGATAGATGCACATGCGTCAACTGAAGTAGTAACTCATGTTGCTCCAACCCTTAATATGACAGCAGGGATTATGATGAGTATTGTAATGCTCATAGTTATTGGAATAATTGCCACTGAAGCTGTGCAAAGAACTTTGGTAGTATTTTTTGTGGCTACATCACTCATTTTTCTTACATATATTTTAGGTTCAAGCTATGAAGTATTTAACCTTCTTACTTTAGATCAAGCTTTTGCTAGTATTGATTGAGAAGTAATATTATTGTTGGTATGAATGATGATCATTGTGTGAGTACTTGGACAGACTAAATTGTTTGAATGGCTGGCCTTTAAGATGTTTGTTTTTTCAAAATGAAATCTAAAGAAACTCTTTGTTATGTTTTTCCTTATTACAGCTGTTTTGTCAGCATTTTTAGATAATGTAACAACAATTTTCTTAATTACTCCTGTGGCAATATCTATATGTAGACTATTTGACTTTAATCCTGTGAAGATGATTATTCCGCTGATCATTGCATCTAATGTCTGAGGAGCAGCCACTCTAATTGGAGATCCTCCAAATATAATGATATGAAGTTACTCTGGACTTACTTTTTCTCAATTTATAGTAAATCTGTGACCTCCTGTTGTAGTGATACTTATTGCTGTGATGGTTAAATTGTATTGGTTTTCAAGAAAAGATTTGTGAGCTGTAAAAGAAATTGAGAATTTTGACCAGCAAGTTATTGAAATGGCCCCAAAATATAAGATAAGACATAAGAAGCTTTTAAGAGCTAGTTTGATCGTTTTAGTCTTAGTAATAATTTTCTTTTTCCTTCATGGAATGTTTCATATGCCGGCAGCTGTACCTGCTATTATGTGAGCAGCACTGCTTATGTTTATGAGAGATA
The DNA here is from genome assembly GCA_937944175.1 of uncultured Candidatus Altimarinota bacterium. Lineage (GTDB taxonomy): Bacteria > Patescibacteriota > Gracilibacteria > BD1-5 > UBA6164 > CALLPO01. The sequence continues at coordinate 9,413 of CALDZW010000076.1, read as the reverse complement.
GGCTTATTAGAAAAAAGTTTGCTTGAGATGATGAAAAAACAGAAGAAGCTATTCATGTTACATTTTCAAGAGATGTTGAATGGTTAGTTATAGGATTCTTTGTGTTTCTCTTTATGATTGTATGAGCACTAGAACACACATGAATTCTTGACTTGGCAGCTAATCTTATTCAAGATAATTTTTGAGACAACCTCTTGCTGTGTGCTCTTGTTATCTTATGGGTTTCAGCAATATTTTCAGCATTTCTTGATAATATTCCTTTCACTGCTGTAATGTTGCCAGTTGTTGCAAGTTTGGTAGCAGCGCAGCCATGAGATGCAACATTTCTTTGGTGGTCACTAGCTCTTGGTGCTTGTCTGTGAGGGAATGGAACACTTATATGAGCTTCAGCTAATATTGTTGCGGCATGACTATTACAAAAAGAAAAGTACAATCTTTCATTCATGGCATATCTGAAAGTATGACTTCCTTCAATGTTCTTTCAGGTATTCTTGGCTTCATTTGCTGTATATTATATGTACCTAGGATCATTATAAAAAAATATTTTACAAGCTTCTTGCAATATGAGAAGTTTTTTTGTGTGCAAAAATAGTTATGATATATAAATATTAAATGTAAATATGATATTAATTGATTTTTTCTCAAATCAAATATACTGAAATAATAATATTCGCATTAATTAATAGAGAATCTCCCTTTTTTATTATTTTTTTTTAGCAGAATTATATGGGATTTGGTAAAAATAAAAAATGACTGACTCTAGTAGAGTTAATTATAACTATAACAATACTGGCAATCCTTGCAGTAGTTGCTTTTCTGTCGTTTCAATCATTTGCAAGGGACTCTAGAAATACAGTGAGAATTAATGATATTAATAATATGAGGAGTGTTCTAGAGTATGTAAAGGTGGAAAGCTGATATTACCCTCCCACTACTCGTCCATTTCAGGTGACATTTAGTTGAGCATTACTTTGGAATCAAGGAACATTTTGAAAAAAGACACTTACATGAGTAAAGAGACTCTCAAAAGTGCCTGTTGATCCACTTACAGAGAATGAGTATACATACTCGCTTGTTGGTGATAGGCAAGAATATGAGTTAGGTTTTGCTCTTGAATGAGATGATTTAATAAATAGATCAGATTTAATATTTGATTCTGTTGAAGCAGCTGGTACTGATGAGTTGTTTACTTCAATTGTTTGAAGCTATAATTGAAAGATTAGTGTTACTACGATTTGAACAACAGACTATATTCTTGCAATACCAAGTATTATTACTGTAAGCCCAGATTATGTTGATATTCAAGATATTTATACAGAAAAGACATTAGCTTTTAAGTGATTTGCAAATCTTCCACATAGTTATTCGTGAGCATTATCAACTGAAAGTATATTAGACTTGTCAGCAAAAGTTGATGAAATGGTTGTATTTTCATGAGATATAGATGAGTTAAAAAAAGAAAAAGAAAGAATGGCTTTTTATAAGCGACTTAGCGATTTTTATAACACTTCACCATTAAGATTTGCTCAAGAGTATGAGACATTTTGATCAGTGTATGCAGATGAGTTTAATCCTACACAAAATTTTGCAGATGCAGCCTGTGCTTTATCTAGAGAAATCCTTCACATAGATTGTGAAAACTATGATATTGATTGAAATTTAATAACTTGAGACGAAGAAGCAACAGCCTCTTGAGCATTAGCCTTTTCATGAACCAGTGATTATGCAGGGCAATGGACCATCTGAAGTGTATTTTCATGATGAGGTGTGACCTTTAGTCAGTGACTTCAAACATGAACTCATGAAAGGAACTCAATGTGAATGCCTTGAGATCTAAGTAAAGCTATTTGAACAAAATGGAAGCTTTTTACTCAATGAAAGAAACCTGCTCAATATTTAGGATGATATGATATTAACTGAGATGGGAATGAAAATATATTGTATGGTTTTTGATGAAAACTGTTTATGTGAGATGTAGAGACCTCATGAAATGTCTGGGAATCAAAAGTATATGATATAAAAACTATTTTATGAGTTGAATCTGTGTTATCTTCTGGAGTTAAATCAATTATTGTAGCACTTACTGATGATTGGGTAATTGGGGTGATCAACTGAGATACAGGAGTGTTAGAGTGGACATCACAAAAAGTAACAGGACCTGTAAAATCAGTAAAGCTTAGTTGGCCCTCATTGAAATATAAGACATTTGATATAAATAATGATGGTATTAAAGAGTATCATTTCAAGCAGTGGTATGATAAATACCATTCATATGAATTTTTTGAGCAATCTTGAAAAGTTGTTGGAGAGACCTTATGGGCATCAGAGTGATATGGGAATTATAATGCATGAAGTGATTGATACCAGCCAAGTCAGTTTTCAGTCTGAAAGATTTGATGAAATTACGTGGTTTGAACAAAGTGATCACACACATTTGCTTTTTACTCAAGTGATGTTGACTCATCACAATCTGGAATCAATAAATTTAAGATGCCAGCCTTTTGAAAATGGCTAGTTTGATGAAATACATGGAATTGATGGTCTTCATCAATAGGATATTTTTACGACTTTGATGGTGATGGAAATGATGAATATGTATCACAAATTACTCAAGAAACAAATAACAATAAGCAGTCACGTATATTTGTTTGAGGATTAGATTCATGAAGTGTAATGACTCAATATATGTCATTATCATATCCATTAAATTATGACTCGGGTGGTGCAGTAATAGCATATGGGAATTATACAAAACCAATACCATTAAAAAATGTTTCAAATCCAAGTGATTCCTATATTATTACGTATTGAAAAGATCCTGATGATCTTTCAACAAGTAGGTGGATGATGTTAAAGTATAATTGAAACTGAAGTACTTTATATAAGCCAACCTCAGCTCAAAATGAAGCATTCAATTATGATATTGTGTATGATAAGTTTGACTCAAGTTATACTATTAGCTGATTATATAATAATTGAGCAAAGGATTATGTAGTACTCCATAAGTCTTGAAAGTTTTATTTTTATACCTTTTCATGAGTTGATACATTTTTAACACCATCTAGCTTAGAAATTACTGGATGATTTTTCTGATCTACATTCTTTAAATGAGGAAGAGACATTAAGAGTGAACAAAACGATGATTCAGGAGTATTTCTTGACAGTGTTGATACTGATGGAAATTGAGTAAAAGAATTTGTTGTAACTAATTGATGATATTTCAGGTTTTATGAAGTACTTGATACTTGAGTGGTACTAAAAAGAAGTTTTGGTCCCTATACATGAATTCCTTGAGTTATTCAGTGGGGAATGTCAGAAGATTTACAAAATGTATATGCAATCACTTATGATCTGAGCAGTAATATCATTAATTATTATAAAACGGATTCATGATCATGAGATTATACCTTTACCAAAATGACAAATGATAATTTTTATTCAGGTTGAGAAGTAAGAGATATACTCATATCAAAACTATGAAATGGTGATGATGAGTATAATAAGCTTATGATCCAGTGAAAGTGAATGTATGATGCACGAGAAGCAAAGCCAATTGTTCAACCAACTAATCTTTGAACTGATTACTTTTATTCCTTTGATATGGATCATGATGGAAAAAATGAAATCTTTAAATCATGACAGGCATATACGTTTAATGGACCATGAAATCATACATTAAAATACCCTCAACAGGCATGGTCAGGTGATATTAATGGTGACTGAGTTGATGATGCGATGTGGTGATACTGTGCTGCGAGTGCTGCATATCCTAGGAATCTATATTTTACAATAAGAAGTGGTCTTGATGGTTCATATGTGACTCCAGATCTTGATTGGGGGAATGGTAATGGATGGTGTTCGGGGGGAACTATTCATTCAACAGTATCAGAAGATATGAATGATGATGGAAGAGATGAGATTTGAGCATGAGTTGCTGCTCGCTGGACAAGAATATTGAGTTTGAGTTGATGAGTATTGACTCAATGAAACCAAGTATATGGGAATTCAAGTTGGTACACAACTATAGCATATGATTTTGACTGAGATGGAAGAAAGGAAATTATGAGATGAATGGATAATTTAAATGTGTTTTCATGAGATGAAGATAATGTTTCTCAACTGACAAGCCTTATAGATATAGCTTGAAACGTAAAATCAACAGCATGAGTTTCATGAGGGACACCATCTGTATTTAGAAATAATGGGAACTCATATGTAGTATTTAGGTGAGTTGATTGACAAGTATCTCTTAAATCATGGCAGTGATGAGTGGTAACAGACCACTTTAATAATTACTATCTGAATGCTAAAAAATATGCAAATTCAGATGAAGTATTTAGTGATAACTTTGTACCAGTACCTACTGCTGATGTATTATTGTGAGACTTACTCTGAGATTGAACAACTCAGGTACTTGTGTGAGGATGAGATGGATATATCTATATCATAGGCCTTGATGGAAATATCATAAAAGCATATGATATTGGAGCATCAATTAAGAGAATAGTATTTGGAGATGTAGATGAAGATAATATATTAGATATTCTTGTTTCAGCAGAGGACTGATATATTTATCAAATTGCTAGTTCAATAGTAAATCCTCCTTCAATTATTAGAGATGGTCAATCTGTATGATATGATATCAGATATCAAACAAGAACAGATTTTGCTTCACTACACTTTCCTAAATCAAATGAAGCAACAGGGTATTTTATTCAATTGTATAATAAAACAAAGAAGTCATTTGTATTCGACTGGATTGATGTCTGAAATACATGATCAATATGTGTAACATCAAATGATGTAACTGAACCCTGATGTGTTCAAGCAGATAGATACTTTAGACTTGCTCCTGGGTCAATATATAGATGGAAGGTCCAATCATATAATGATGAGATTGCCTCTCCAATATCAGTTTCAAATTGATTCTACATTCAAGAATAGTATTTATTTTCTATAGTCATTATATGAAACCATTTCACTACATAATTATTTGAGGTATAAGCTTTATATTATTACTATGATGATATTTTTTCTTTTTTTGAGGAAATGAATATATTACAGAGGTTGAGGAAAAAATATCAACAAAAAACATATCATTTAATGATGAAACAATCCTTGCCTCATCAGATGAAGAACTTAATTATTACCAGGTACAAATTTATCCTGCAGATTTTGATTTTACTTGTACAAATAATGAAGAAGTGTGTAATAAGGTACTTCAAAGACAAGAGAAAATAGGAGTATTTAGTCTCTGATCAGTGGGGAGAGAAATAACTCAAAAGTCGGAAGCTCTTGATATGAATTTTGATTTAATATTGTGAAAAAAAACTGATAGTCCATTTATATTAAAAGACATTTTTTCTCAGCTATATCTTGATGATGGATCGATTATGATGTCTGAATCAGCAGAAGAAAATATTGAGAATGAAGTTATAGAGAGAGGTGATTCACAAAGTAAAGGGTTTTGTGTTGAATCCATAAAAAATTCTTTACCTGAAGGAATTTCAGAGTTGGATACAACTTTTCAAGATAGAGTCGAGCTTGAGTGTACTTGATTAGAAAATATAAATGATATAAGATTGGCATTTTGATGAATAACAGATACTCAAAATAAAAATAATCAGATTGACTTAGAATTAAGAATTTCTTCTTTGAGAGTTGAATATACTTTTTTTTCTAAAATTGATGGTAAGTTTACAGAGGTGTCAAGTGAAGAAAAAGTTATTAAAAAACAAATACGTCTTTCATCAGTAATAGACCTAGCAGACTTTAACTAAATACAGATCAATGAAATATTACGTATTAGGAACACAAAATAATACAATGCTTTTAGGATATGTAGAAAAGTATTATATGCTATTATTATCAAAACTTGAGGAGATTTCAAAAAAAATAGATGATGTTAATTGATCTAATATTTTTTGAGATCTCCTATTATTATGAAAAAAAAATAAAATACTTATACTCAATTGAGATAATTCAGCAAGGATCAATTTTCTATATTCAGAGTATGTTCATAAAATTGATACATGAATTGAAGGGAAAGAAGTAGTGTTAGAATGATTTTTGCAAGAAGTGAGTATGTTTTTATCATGAAATAAACAACAGTTATCAATGAATTTAGGTACTGTTATTGCTAACACAAGTATTCATTTAACGCATCAAGATAACAATCCATATGCTGCTTTTGATGCACATCCAGAGCATGCAAAAAATTGATGAAGTAAATGATATTGAGATAAAACTCCTGAAGAGTGGTTGGAAGTCTACAATAAGACTTTTGACCTGCTTAAACAAGTTGATAAGGGAATATACTCAGAATTGAATATGATTATTTCCAAAATAGTGCCTTTGGGTACTGCTCAGAATGTTCATAATTCAGCAAGTTATAAGGAATGTATAGGACACTTGTATATGTGATACACAATAGGTTCAAATGTACCAGAGCTGAATAATTTGGAAGCAGTGATTCATGAGTCTTCTCACAATAAATTAAATATTATTCGTCATTTTGATCAGATTATTACAAGTGGAAATGAGGAAAATTATTACTCCCCATATAGACCTGATGCAAGGCATATTAATGGAGTGTATTTATGACTTCATGCATTTGTTCCAGTTGTCTATATTCTGATGAAAACGTATGCAAAAAAAATATTACCGTTGGATGAAATTTGGCTAGAAAAAATAACTCTATACTATATCAAAAATAAAATTACCTATAAAGTGTTAAAAAAATATGGAAAATTTACACCACTTTGACAGGAGATCCTTGATGAAATGTATAAAGTAATGTGTATGACTGATAAAATTTTTACCACTCTTTGAGTTTCAAAAGATATTATATTGAACTCAAAACAAAGACAAATTGAACACTTTTCTGAAGTAAATAAACTGTATCCACATTTGGAGTATTAGGATAATAATATTTTCTTGACTAAATAGCCAAAAAGTTTACTATTTATTGTAAGCTTTTTATTTACTGTAATTTGAGAGAGAAACACTATGTATAATCATAAAAAAATAGAGAAAAAATGGCAGAATTATTGGGAAGAAAATAAAACATTCACAGTAGAAAATGATTTTTCTAAACCAAAATTTTATAGTCTTGATATGTTTCCATATCCATCTGGAGCTTGACTACATGTTGGTCACCCAGAATGATATACTGCTAATGATATCATAGCTCGTTATAAAAATGCAACAGGGCATAATGTGCTCCATCCAATGTGATGGGATGCTTTTTGACTTCCTGCAGAGAACTATGCTATTAAAACAGGAACTCATCCAAGAATTACCACAGATGAAAATATTGCTAATTTTAAAAGACAAATCAAAGAACTCTGATTCTCTTATGATTGGGATAGAGAAATTGATACTACTGATCCAGCATATTATAAATGGACTCAATGGATTTTTCTAAAACTTTTTGAAAAGGGACTTGCTTATGAACAGGACCTTCCTATTAATTATTGCCCCTCATGTAAAACAGGACTAGCAAATGAAGAAGTAAACAATGATTTTACGTGTGAAAGGTGTGGGGAAAAAGTTGAAAAGAAAAAAATTAGACAGTGGGTATTAGCCATTACTAAATATGCTGACAGATTACTTAACGATGTTGATAGGCTTGATTGGCCAGAAGGAATTAAGGACATGCAGAGAAATTGGATAGGGAAATCTGAAGGGTGTGAGTTTAGTATGGATGTGGTTGATGCTTCAAAAGAGAAAAAATTAGGAATAATTTGAGTATATACAACAAGAGTAGACACAGTCTTTAGTATGGCTTTTGCTGTATTAGCACCAGATAATAAAGATGTTCAGGTATTTATTCAGGATGAACAAAGGAAAAGATGTGAAGAATATATTGAGAAATCATCTCAAATTTCCGATCAAGATAGAACAGCTGATAATAAAGAAAAAACAGGAGTATTCACAGGAAGTTACGCTATTAATCCATTCAATGGTGAAGAAGTACCATTATGGATTGGTGATTTTGTTTTATGAAGCTATGGAACATGAGCTGTGTTTTGAGATGCTCATGATGAAAGAGATTTTGTCTTTGCTAAAAAATATGGGATAGATTTAAAAGTATCGATTTTACCAAAATGATGTGAGGAAGATAAAAAGAATGCACTATTAAGTTTTGAGGATTTTTTTACATGATACTGAGTGTTAATAAATTCATGAGAATTTGATTGACTTGGATCAGAAGAAGCTAAAAAACAACTTACACAATTAGCAGAAGATAAATGATTTGGTTTAAAGAAAATAAACTACAAACTGAGAGATTGGCTTTTTAGTAGGCAAAGATACTGGGGGGAACCAATTCCTTTAGTTCATTGTGATGAGTGTGGAATTGTGTGAGAGAAAGAAGAAAATCTTCCGATATTGCTCCCAGAAACTGAAAATTTTGAACCAAGTGGAGATGGAACTAGTCCGCTTACAAATATTGAAAGCTTTGTTAATTGTGAGTGTCCACAGTGTGGGTGACCGTGAAAGAGAGAAACAAATACTATGCCTCAATGGTGAGGAAGTTGCTGGTATTACCTGCGTTTTATGGATCCAAAAAATCCAGACAAATTAGTTGATCCAGAGGTTGCTAAATACTGGGGTGAAGTAGATAGTTATGTTGGATGAGCAGAGCACGCAGTATTGCATCTGCTCTATGCACGTTTTTGGCATAAATTTTTATTTGATATAGGGGTTGTTCCTACAGATGAACCATTTGGAAGACTGAGAAATCAATGAATGATTTTAGCTCATGCTTTTCAGAAAAAAAATGGCTGACTCCTTGCGAATGATTTGGTAGAAGAAAGAGATGAAAAATTTTATGAGATTGCTACCGGAGATGAAGTAAATAGAATAGTATCAAAAATGAGTAAGTCACTCAAAAATGTAGTGAATCCAGATGAAATAGTGAAAGAATACTGAGCTGATAGCTTACGTTTGTATGAGATGTATATTTGTGAATTCAAAGATACAGCCCCTTGGGATACAAAAAATATTGTATGAGTGAGAAGATTTTTAGAAAAAGCAGAACGACTTTTTACTCCTGAAGCAAAAATTTCAACTGTGAGTGATGAAGAGACTATGAAGCTACTTCATAAGACTATTAAAAAGCTTTGAGAAGATATTTCAGAATATAAATTCAATACGGCAATAGCTGCACTTATGATTTTAGTCAATAATTGACTTCCTCAAGACATAGACTTGCAAAGAGAATGGAGAGAAAATTTTTGTATTATTTTGAATCCATTTGCTCCTCATCTCGCTGAAGAATTATGGGAAAGAATGAATAAAGGTGTTGTAAAGTCAATCCACTTTGCATCATGGCCAGAATTTGATCCAAAATTAGTAGTAGATGATACCGTGAAAATTTGAGTGCAAGTTCTTGGAAAATTGAGAGGAAC
>CALDZW010000075.1 GCA_937944175.1 uncultured Candidatus Altimarinota bacterium | reverse complement strand
TTGAAACATCTCACAAGCTGCATCGAGTCCTGCCTCAAAACTCCCTTTAATATTTCATAAAGCAGTAATCAGTGTGTTTCACAATTTATTTGCTCATATTACTCCTTCCTCATCTTTGAACTTATACTCAAATAGTTCTCTCACCATCCCTGTATCTTTTGCCAACGCAGCTATTCACCTCCTAATGTCTCATGGTGGAAGCACTCCATATTTATCTCTTATTTCTCCTGTTGTCCCTCAAGAATCAGTCATAGCTATAATAGCTGAAAGTTCCTTTTCTTCCTTTGTTTTTGTAGTTTTGAGCCCATATAATACATTAAATGTCCCAGCTCATCACCCTATTACGGTAATATTTACTTTGTTTTTCATAATTACTGTTATTTAATAATCTCTCAAGGGAGTGTAAAAGTCTCTGGCTCTAGTACTCTTCATGGGTAGCATAAAGTTCAAATCCCTGTCTTTGAACCATCTCATACAATCATTCATAGTTTCTTTCTTCAAGTATCTACTAATTCACCATTATTTATTGCTCTCATATTTTTAGCATCATGCCTGAGGTTTGCAACTTTGAATCATGCTCAGAAATTACAGTTATTTCAAACAATACTATCTCAAATATATGTAAGATGTCATGCATTTGTATAATTTCCAAAATGTGAGTTTTTTATTTCAACAGCATTTCCAATACGACATCCTTCTCAAAAGGTTGAAGTTCACCTAATATAACAATTTGGTCATATACTACAATTTTTTCAAATATACACATTTCATTCAATATATGTTCCTGATTTTAATACAGCTCATTCTTCTAATATAATATTTCCTTTAATAGAAACTCAATCCTCTACTATTCAATATATCTCTGATTGCTCTAATTTTCATAATATATCTTCATTTGCTCAGAATATATCCCATGGAGATCAAACATCTATGAATTTTCACTTCATATCAATTAAATGAAAATCTTCTTCTTGGCAAAATAAATTTATTGAGTCAGTGAGTTCATATTCACCTCTTGGCGAAAGTCATATAGAGTCATTCATCTTAAATATACTACTACTGAACTTATACACTCACACATTAGTAGTATTTCAATAAAACTCTTTTGGTTTTTCAATAACCTTTGTAGCCACCCTATTTTCATCTTTTACAAATACACCATACTTAGAAGGGTCCTCCATCTCTCTTGTAAGACAACCATATCAATCTAGGTCAATAAGTGTTTGTAAATCTTTCTCTTCAAAAATACTATCTGCATAGAGTAAAATAAAATCTCATTCAAAGCTGATCCCCTTAAGGGCAGCTCAAGTTCACTTTCATTCTCACTGCTCTATATATGTGATCTTTGTTCACTTATATTGGTCTCCAAAGTATTCTGTAATTTTCTCACCAAGATACTTTATTACAATAATTATCTCATCAACTGATTTATATATATGGTCCATATTATGTTCCATAATTGGTTTCCCTGCAATCTTAATAAGTGGCTTTGGAATAGTCTCAGTAATGGGTCTCATCCTCGTTCATTTTCCTGCAGCCAGCACTATTGCTTTCATGAAAATTATATTTAAAAAATATCCACATAAGTATATGGATATTTTTAATTTTTCAATTTTAAGACTTGTTGCTGTTTAGTATAAGAAAGTAATTTTTACAGTGTCTTAGAAATATTTTCATACATATTTGCAATTCTTTGAGTAATATTCTTACACTCGTTTTCATTCTCACCAAAATATACAGCTATTTTATGGGGAGCCCCTGAAATTTCAATATGTTCTTTTTTATTAGCCCCTACTGCACCATCCATGAGCCCTGTAATAATTTCTTTTGGAATTACATCATCATGCTCAGCTGATATAATCAGTAATTCTCATGTGTATTTTTTGATAATTTCAAAGGCATCTGATTTCTTCCAACTATCTTTCTGCCTAATGATATTAGAGAACTCTTTTCAAAAAGGAACAGAGTAAACTTCAGGTAAATAAACTCATGGAACCATAAGAATCATTCATACAATATTCAAATGTTGAGTGAGTTTTACAGCCGTATATCAGCTCATGCTAGCAACTACTAATACAATATTCTTCTCTTCAATTTCTTCTTCTACTACTTTCAACACTTGTTGTGTTCGTTGGTCTAAACTTGATCCAAGAAGATTCCCTCATGTTTCTCCATGTCCTATAAAATCAATAGCATATGAAGCAATATTATGCTCTTCTAAAAGTCACTTTCTTAAAGGAAGAAATCGTTGTTTGTTTCAATTTCCAGCTCAGTGAAGAAATAACAATGCCGTATCATTTCATTTTTCTCACAAAAAATCTCAACTAATGTTTTCTCATTCAAACTCAACACTAAATTTTCTTATTCTCATACAATCATATTTATTACCGTAATTATTATACATTTTCTTCTAAAAACCTCCTCACCTCATCATTATCTTTTTCTTCATAATTATAGTTCATTGCAATAATTCAAACACTTCTAGCTGATTCAACTGCCTTAATATCATGTTCAAAG
>CALDZW010000074.1 GCA_937944175.1 uncultured Candidatus Altimarinota bacterium | reverse complement strand
AAATGGTGAATTCTTTGATTTTTAGCTGTAATATCAGCAGGATTCTTGATCACACTAGTAGTTAATATTATGTATTCATTTTAATAAAGAAGAAGATTATTTGTTATGAAAACAATGAAAATAAAAAATATGGTTATATTTTTACTGATGAGTTTTGTATTCACAGTAATTATTTTCTTGTGAACAACATTTTTTACAGCTTCACCAACTCATCTTGAAGAACAATATATTGAACAGAGTGTCTATGATGATACCCATGAACATACAAAAATTGATTATATACAATTAGCAGAAGATGTGTTAAAGGAGAAATGAATGCAAGAAAATGAAGCTTCAGATACCCCCTCAGCACAAGAATCTTTAGGGAGTACTCATGGCTGACATGAACATTCAAATGAGGAAAATCAAGAAGATGTTTTATCAGCAGCTAGAGAAATCAATTTTTGATTTGTCCCTCTTAGTTATAGAGAACAACAAATTGAGAACAGGGAGTGAATATCAACGGCTTTAAAAAAAGGAATCATGAAAAGATTCATCTCAAAGATCTCTGTTGTGTTGTATGAGAATAAAGTTGATGTGCGTTGAAAAATGAAAAATAAAACAGTAAAACTTTTTGGTCCCCATATTATGGATGATGATGAGTTATATGGAGTATTTTTCCATGAATTAGCTCACTATATTGATTTATATTATTTTAAGAGAAATAGATTTAGTGATATATCTAATAGATTTTATGATCTGAGTTGGTATTCAACTATTGTAATGCTTCCTGGACAAGAGCAAAAGCATTTCGTTTCGGGGTATGCTATGAGTAATAAATATGAAGATTTTGCTGAATCACTTGCATATTACATGCTTCATAATGAAGATTTTAGAGTCAAAGCTGGGCAGAGTGAAGTATTGCAAAAAAAATATGACTTTTTTGACAATTGGCTTTTTAAAAAAGGGCAGTTTATTGATACTGACTTTTCACAAGGAAATGAAGTTTTAGATTATTATCGGGATATTACAAAAATTGATTTTTCAAAGGAAAACTTTTTGCAATACTTAGAAAAAAACATATAGTGTGATTATAAAAATATAGAAATTTTTAAAATTTCTCCCTTCACAAGGTTTAAATGAATGTTTTTCAATGTAGAGAAATAGTTTATGTATAGAAAAAAGCTATTAAAACAGTAGTGTATGATGTCTTTTTTTTGTACTTAAGCATAATGTAAATGATTATAATAAATCAATACAGGCTTTAGTATTTATGTTTTTCAATTGTTCTTCATTTGATACAAATAAAGAAAACTAAAATTTCTTTTCAAGTTCTTTATTTACTATAAAATATGTTTATACAGTATTTAGTGTGCTGTAAGAGATTATATTTTACAATATCAGTTATTAATAGATACATTCAATTTTTAATGAAAAAAATGTCTACAAAGATGTCTATTTTATAGAATTTAATGAACAATTATTACAATATTTTATATAAAGTTATCAATATATAATTCAGATAACTTATAACAAAAACAGAAAATGTTTGATTTTTTAGATAAGCTTGATGATGAGCTTAAAGATATGTGACAGTGATCACAAAAAGATGGAGATTCTTCTAAAAAAAACTCCAAATGAAGTTGAAGTTCTTCTTCAGCTAATACATCTACACCAGTAATACAAGATGTTGTTGAGATTACTTCAGTAAAGAATTCAAAAGATTCAGGTAGTTCTTGAACTCAAAGGTGATCAGGTAATTGAAAAGATGCATTATGAAGTAGACAGCATCATTCTCATACAAAAAACACAAAAAGAGGATCTCATCAAAATTGAAAATCAAAAGGTTCTTCTCATTCAAAAGGTTCTTCTCATTCAAATAGAAGAGAAAAATTTGTTTCTAAATTTCCAGAAACTAAATTTTATCTTCCTTCATTGAGAGATAAGTATACAAGATATATTCCAATTGGTTGAAATAATGAAACATGAGCTAAAAATATGTGAATGTTTCAATATCAAGATGACTTAATTCTAGTAGATTGTGGAGTAATGTTTGCTGATGAGAGCTTACCATGAGTGGATTACTCAATCCCAGATGTGTCATTTCTTACAAAGTATACTGATAAGATAAAAGGATTTATAATTACGCATGCGCATCTTGATCATATAGGAGCGTTAAAACATATTGTTCCAGCGCTTGATTTTCCAGTGCTATACTGAACAAAGCTGACTTTATGAATAGTAAAAAAATGATTAACAGAAGCAGGAGTAATGGATAAATGTACATTTGTAGAAATTGATGCAAAGGTTGAAAATCACAATCAAATTGGGCACTTTGATGTAGAATTTTTTAGTATAAATCATTCAATTCCTGATAGTGCAGGGGTGTTTATTACGAGTCCTGGATGAGCTACATTCTTTCATACAGGAGACTTTAAAATTGATATGACGCCAGCAATTGATCAGCCAGCAGATTTAGACAGATTTAAGAGATTCTGAGATAAGTGAGTAACTATGTTGTTGTCTGACTCTACATGATCTATTAAAAAAGGGTCAACTCAAAGTGAAAAACCAATTTGAGAAGAGTTGGATAAAATTGTTGCAAACCATAGTTCATGAAGACTCCTTATCGCTACATTTTCTTCATGGATATCTAGAGTGCAACAGCTTATTGATAGCTGTGAAAAGCATGGAAAGTTTATCTTTCTTTCTTGAAGATCAATGATAGAGAATGTCTCAATTGCAAAAGAATTATGATACTTGAGGATGAAAGAAGGAACGATGAAAAAAATGACTCCAAAAACGACTCAAGGAGTTCCACCTGAGAAACAAGTAATTATTACTACATGAAGTCAATGAGAGGAATTTTCAGCTCTTACAAGAATGGCACAATGACTGCATCCATCAATTGAAATTGTGAAGTGAGATACTGTTGTATTTTCTTCGTCAGTAGTTCCTTGAAATGATAGATCTGTTGGGTGAGTTATCAATAAACTTATAGCACTTTGAGCAACAGTAATCACTAAAGATAATGCTAATGTTCATACAGGGTGACATTGAGCTATTGATGATCAAAAACAAATTATTGAACTGGTAAGACCAAAATATTTCACCCCAATATATGGAGATATCTACTTTAGAAGTCTTCATAGTAAAACAGCTCAGTCAATGTGAATAAAAGAAGATAAGATTTTACTTCTTGATAATGGAAATATTATTGATTTTGCACCAAATTGATGAGTATTTAGATCAAAGATAAAAGTACCACTTCAAGATATTGTCATTGATGGACATGGAATGTGAACTGCTAATTCTCATGTTATTTCTGCACGTCATAAGATGAAAGCCTGAGGTGTACTAGTTGTTAATTACAGAGTTGATAAGAAAACAAAAGCACTTCTTGGTCATATTCGTTTAGAAACAAGATGACTTGTGTATATTGATGAGGTTCGCAATGTGCATAGAGATATCTTAAAAAAATGTCGCTATGTCTATGAAAATACAATTCAAGATATTCCAGATATGGAAGAGAAAGATTTACTTAAAATAGTAAGATCAGATTTAGAAAAATTCATTAATTATAAAGTAAATAGAGAACCAATGGTCATACCTATGATTACATATGTGTAGTCTATCTACTCAGTAAAAATCAGATTAAATATTTGATTTCAAAAAATGAACTTGTATAATACATTGTATATACAAGTTTTATTTTTTTGTATAAAATTATTTTTTCAAGTATTTATTCTTATGAAGAAAGTATGTGTGTTGTTTCTCTTGCTGTTATGAATTGTATCTTGTGGATCACAATCTGATGATATTACTAAAGCAAAACAAGATTTAGGAGTTATAGATAAACCAGAATGACAAGAAGAGAGTCTATCAGTAAACTCTCTACAAGAAGCTAGTAATGATACTAATTCAGAAGAGAATTGAAATTCTAATGACTTCGAAAAAGAATTAGATGTATGATGAGATGTTGAATTAAGTGAGACATGAGATGATAGAATACAAATTAATTATATTTCTGGAAAGAAAGTTTTAGAGTTGAATGATTTAACATATAAAGAGTTTAAGGCAGGAGTTACTAAAATTATATGAAAAACATTATGAAATGTTTCCAAAATAACAGTAAGCTTTTCAAATAATGATTCTGATTTTCCAAATGATTTGTTCACATTGAGAAAATTTACAGCATGAGATGCTACTTTTGAGTATAATGCAAGTTCACGTTTTAAAGTGTTAGATTTTTGATTGAATAGGTATCAGTTCAAAGCTGTGCATGATGAATGAGAATCAGTTATGGAGCTTTTAGTTATGGTGTCTGAATGAGATGATATATCTGTTGTAGATTCACAAAAGAGAGAATCATTTATTGATTCAAAGAATATGCAAAAGGAAGTTGAAGCACAAAAAAAAGCAGAAATAGTAAAAGATTTTGATATATCAACTCTTCCAGAGTGATGAGAATATGGGAATGTGGTTGAACTTGGTAATTGATCATTTACGTACTCAGATATTAAGTGATTAGAAATTAAGAAGGCAGCTGTATGAAATCTCTCCTGTGCAACAAGTGCTGATTGAAGTTATCCCCTTTCGGACTTTGTTACCAAAAATTATAAATCATGGCCATATTGGAATACGTGTCATGATATAATTTCATGAAAAGGAATAAGTTTCTTTGTTATTAGATTGACATGAGATTCATCATATGTCTATGAGAGACACTATATTGATACAAATCATTGACTGGTAGCTACCTATGAGCTTGAGAAATGAGAATGAGTGACAAGTGAGAATATTGCTGAAAAAAGTAAAGAAATGAAACTAAGAAATGGAGATTTTGCTCAGTTATCTGTTGTTGATGGATTATTTAAGAAAATTGTTGAATAAAATTGACTATTAATAACTTATCCCTCCGCTGGAGTACTTCTCTTCATATTAAGAGAAGAGAATGTTTAAATTATAAAAATAGTATTTATGAGAGTAGTAGTGAAGATATCAGGTGAAGCACTTGCATGAATTGAAAAATGAGGTCTTGATTATGAAATGCTTGATATGGTTGGAGACATTATTAAAAATCTTATTAAAGATGATATTGAGGTCTGAATTGTGGTGTGAGCAGGAAATTTTATTAGAGGTTCAGAGATTGAAAAAATAAAAATTGATAGATGTAATGCAGATAATATGTGAATGCTTGCCATTAATATTAATGCAATAGCATTATATGATGTACTGGAAAGAAAATGAGTTGATACAAAAATAGTAAATTCATTTGGAATTGATGGAATAGCAGAACGTTTTAATAAAGCAAAAACTATCAAAAGTATCAAGAATAAAAAAGTCATTATTTTTGGATGAGGAATCTGAAATCCATATTTTACAACAGATACTGCTTGAGTACTCAGAGCATTAGAGATAGAAGCTGATATGATGATTAAAGCAACAAAAGTAGATGGAGTGTATACAAAGGATCCAATGAAATATGATGATGCTGAATTTATTTCATCAGCTACATATGATGAAGTGATAGTTAAATGACTCAGAGTTATGGATTTTACATCAATAGCTCTAGCTAAAGAGAATAATCTTGTTGTAAAAGTCGTTTCTCTCAATAAAGAATGAGCTATCAAAAGAGCTATAATTTCAAAAAAGGAATGAACTACTATTAGTTAAATTTTATATTGCACATATAATTGTTTGTATATCCATATCAAATAAAATCTTTATTTGATATTTTTTGTGTAGAAAATATACTTAATGCTAAGTTGTGCTATATTAGAAGGTATTTATTTACTAAGCATTAAATATATGAAATGAATTATAAAAGGAATATTGTGAACTGCTCTATTGCTATCTTTCTTAGCTAATGTATCAGCTGTAGCTCCTACTGGATGATACCTTCCATGAGATACTATAGATCCTGATTGTGTTGTTTGAGATGTAGATTGTTTTGTAAAAAATGTGTGAGTTGAAACAGATCCTCTGAGAAAATTTGTTGAGTGAAGTGGCTCTCTGAATGCAGTATACACTGGATGAAAGGTTTGAATAGGAACCAATAATCCAATATCAGATTTTCATATTGTAGATACTGTAACAAATGATGAAACTCTATATATTTGATGACATGCCAATGGACAAGTAATTGATGAAAATGCAATTGGCTTCACTACTTGGAACAACTGAAGCAATTATATAGACTTGAAGACTGAGACATGAGGAAAAAGCTATTTCAGAACTTGATATTGAGTAGAAACAGGTGCTCAGAGAACTTGGATGACAGTTGATCCGGTTACTGCCTTTGTATGAATTTGAGATACATCACCTATAACAAAATTAGAAGTTTCATGATGAGATGCTACTATAAACGGCCTTACAGTATGAAGATGACCGATGAATAATGTATATTCAACAGTATTATGAAGAAATGCTTATACTCTATGAACAGGACATTATAATGTTGCAGTTTGAGCTGAGGCACTAGAAAACTCTACTACTTGAGCATGAAATACAGCAGTCTGATGACTTCGTACACTTGAAGACAATGTTACTGGTTCAAGACATACTGCTATTGGAATGTATGCATTGAGAAATAATATTGACTGACTATCAAATACAGCATTGTGATATGATGCAATGCAATGAACTACTTGATGAAATTATAATATAGGTATTTGATATAGGACTTTGGGAACAATTTGAACATGATCAAATAATAATACATGATTGGGAGCTTCTGCATGAAGGTTATTTAAAGCATGAACTAATAATGTATTTTTATGAGCACGTTCAGGTGACTTGTTTTGAACATGAAGCAGTAATATTGCGATAGGGGCATTTTCTAATTTATGACTCAGAGAATGAGATAATCAGTTAGCAATATGAAAAGGAATATTTTGAACAGAGATAAACTCAAGTACAAATTCAAAAATATGAATTTGAACTGCTACTCCAACTGAGAAGCTAGAAGTGGAGGGTGTAATTAAAGCATGATTTTCTCCAACTGCAGGGAATGTTATGATAAAAGATGGATATTGAAATGGAAGTCTTTTTACACTTTGAAATCATTACTCTAGCTGATGAGCTGTTTTGTGATTTTGAGCTCAACCTAAGAACTGATCCGCTTGATATGTGGCCTCTACTTGAATAAATATATGAAGAAATGTTATGTATATGCACAATGCTTGAATTGATTTTTTGACTGAATGAGTAAGTGTTAAAGCAATTTGAGATGATATTACTCCAACATCAAAGCTTTTTATTAAAAATGACTGAAAAGTATGAGTGGGGACAAATAATCCACTCAGTAATCTCCATGTTGATTCATCAGCCACAAATCTGAGACTTTCAGATAATGACTCTATAAAAGATACTGATGGGCACTATGCAAGACTTGTTATGTCTGACTCAAATAATGCAATTACTTGATGGCTTTGATTTGCAACTACTGGGCAAAAGATGTCTATTTCAAATTTAAATACAGGAACTGGGGCTTCAATCTGATTTACTACAGCATGAATTGAGAGAATGGAAATATGAAAAGATGGTAAAGTGTGAATTTGAACAAGTGATCCAACGGCACTATTAGATATTAAGAGTAGTGGAACTACGGATGGAGCACAGTTAAATTTTCATAATAATTGAGGAGGTGCCGGAGCTTTTTTATGACAAATGTGAACAGCTCATAGTATCTGGCCAGATGCATTAGTTATATGAGTTCAATCAGGAGTGACAGGAATGTCTTTATATCAATGAGCAAGTGATTTCGCAGTTCAGAGATGTCCAATATGAGTAAGTACGACCTCAGCATGTAATTCATTGTTTATAAAATGATCTAATTGAAATGTCTGAATATGAGGAACAACAAATCCAACTCAAAAATTAGAAGTGTGATGAGGAATTAAAGTTGCAAATGTCACAACATGTGATGTAAATGCAGAGTGAACAATTAAATATAATGCAGGACAATTTCAGTGATGTGATGGGACTAATTGGATTGATTTACATTAAAACAAAAGATTGCTATAAAAGTAGTTATACAACTTGTATGACTATTTTTTGATTTCTTGACTAAACATATTAATATAAGTTTATGAATATAAAAAAAGTAAAAATTCTTGTAGGACTTTCTGGTTGAGTTGATTCAGCAGTAAGTGCATATCTATTGAAAGAGCAGTGATATGATGTAACTGCTGGATTTATGATTAATTATTTAGATGAGCACAATCCACAATGCCCAACGAGAGAGGATATTGAAATAGCAAAACAAGTTGCAGGGTTTTTAGATATTCCATTTTTTACATTTGACTATAGAGAAGAATATGAAGAAAAGGTATTAAATTATATGTATGAATGATACCAGAGAGGGGTTACTCCAAATCCAGATATTATGTGTAATAGTGAGATAAAGTTTAGAGTCTTTTTAGAAGAAGCATTGGAGCTTGGTTTTGATAAAGTAGCTATGGGGCATTATGCTCAAATTATTATAAATACTCCCCCTAAATCTTTTCCGGAAATGCTGTCCCCCTCATTGAGGGGGAGAAAAATTGTGACAGAGGTAAGGGGGAGTGAATTGTGTTCTTATTCATTACTCAAATGAAAAGACCCATTAAAGGATCAGTCTTACTTTTTAGCATGACTTAGTCAGGAACAGCTCTCAAAAGCATTATTTCCTATATGACATTTAGAAAAATCGGAAGTAAGGGATATAGCTAGAGAAGCATGACTTCCAAATGCTGAGAGAAAAGACTCTCAATGAATTTGTTTTGTTGGAAAAGTGAATATGGCTGAATTCTTAGAAAAAAAGATTGATCATAAAGTATGAAATGTAGTAGATACTAATTGAAAAATTCTTTGAAAGCATAAAGGAGTCTTTTATTATACTGTTGGGCAGAGGAAAGGTCTTGATATTTGAGGACAAAAAGAACCAATATTTGTGGTTAGAAAAGATATTATCAAAAATGAAATTATTGTCTGAACTACAAGGGATGAAAAATTGTATTGAAAAGAACTTATTATGAACCATGTTCATATAATGTCGTGAATGAGCATAGAAGATTGGATGTCATCTCATGATAGTAGCATTCAATTGCATGCAAAAATCAGATATAGACAAAAAGATCAATTATGTACACTTGTTGCTCTTAATTCAGAGACGATCAAAGTAGAGTTTCAAAGTGATCAACGTGCTATCGCTTCGGGTCAAATTTGTGCAATATATGATAGAGAAGAACTTATTATAAGTTGAATAATAGCATAATTAATGAAAACCATGTATAACAAAGCGCTAAATATATTTTATGAACTTGCAAAAATTCCAAGGAAGTCATGACATGAGCAAAAAATTATTCAGTATATACAACAGATAGCTGACAAAAAAAATCTAAACTACAATATAGATTTAGCAGATAATATTATTGTTTTTGTTCCAGCAACCTTTTGAAGAGAGGCTGAGGATATTATTATGCTTCAATGACATATGGATATGGTTTGTGTAAAAGAGTATTGATCAGACCATGATTTTTTAAAAGATCCAATTATTGTATCTGAAAATGATTGATGGTTAGACGCAACAGGTACCACACTTTGATCTGATAATGGAATAGGGATTGCCATGATGCTAGCCTGTATAGAACTAGAGTCACATCCATGATTAGAGCTTATCTTTACATCAAGGGAAGAAATTTGATTACTATGAGCCAGTGAATTAGATGCTTCTCTTCTTAGATGAAAAATCCTTTTAAATCTTGATTATGAAGATGAAGGAGATATTTGCATTTGATGTGCTGGGTGAGCTCGAGTGGAGTTTTCAAAAAAATATTCATTAGAGAGAGAAAGAGGTGAAAAGTGTAATGAGATTATACTAGAAATATCAAAAATGAAATGAGGTCATTCAGGAGTAGATATTAATCTGGGTAGATGAAATGCAATTGTCAGTATGGCAGAGTTTCTGAACTGATTAGATATCCCTGTAAGGCTTATTGCTTTTGTTTGAGGAGTAGCCATGAATGCTATACCATCTCAATGTAACGTAAAATTATTAGTAAAAGATGAAGAATATGCGTATTTAGAGAATGCATTTAAGAACTTTATACAAGGACTTTGAGAAAGATATGATTGCCCAGATGTTAAAGGTGAGATAAAAAATATAGAAAAATATTCTGACAGTTATATGGATATTTCTGAAAAAAGTAGTATACTTCATGCTATTATCTGAACAAATACATGAGTGATAGATTATATTGATGAAGTTAAAGAGTTTGTTTCTGATTCAAAAAATCTATGAATTCTATCAATAAAGTGAGGAATGATGAACCTTGATTATTGTGTACGTTCAAATAATAATGATTCAAGGGATCAAATTATTGAATCTCTTGAAAGCACTTTTGAAGAATATACTTGTAATATTACAGGGAGATATCCATGATGGCAATGAACTAAGGATCAAACATCTTTACAAAAGATTAAGTGAATATATGAAGATGAGATAAAAGCAGTAAGAGGAAAAGATTTGCAGTGTACTATTGTAAATGTACATGCCTGACTAGAATGTTGAGTGGTTGGAGCAAGGCTTGGAAGACCATTTGAAGCAATCTCAATTGGACCAAATATTTATTGAGCACATTCACCTAAAGAAAGGTGTGAACTTAAAAGTATTGAATTGATTGCCTGAGTAGTAGAAAAATTTTTATCTTAAAATATATATGAAAAAGAAAGGACATTTATACCTCATTATGTGAACAGCTGGTGCTGGAAAAGGAACATTGAGAAAGTGATTAGAAGCCCTCCCTGATTTATGAATTGAGTTTGCAAAATCATATGTTTCAAGGCCTATGCGTGAAGGAGAAATAGATGGAGATATTTATCATTTCATTTCAGAGGAGGATTTTAAAGAAATGATTGATGCATGAGACTTTTTAGAGTATGAAGTTGTTCATAAAACGGCATATTATGGGACAAAGCTTTCTGATGTTGTGGATGATTGAATTGAAATGTGAAAGAAAGTAATGAAAGAGATTGATATAGAATGATTGAAAAATATTTTATCAAATAATAGTCAATTAAGAAAATCCCTTACTAGCATTTTTTTAAGCTTGTCACCTGGAAAAATGTCAGAAAGGATTGCTGCTCGTTGAGCAACTATGACAGAAGAAGAGTATAAAAATCGAGAAGAAAGCCTGATTAAAGAGGTATGAGAAGCTGAAGAATATTGCGATTATATTATTGATACCAGCACTAAAACACCAGAAGAAGTCTTAGCAGAAGCATTGAAGATTATCAGTAAAAAATAGTTCCTAGATTGGAACTATTTTTTATGTAATTGCATTTGGGTATCAAATTTTTGAAATTTTTCATCATAGACATATTTAATTCATTGATTTACATGTTGTTGAGGATCGGTTGGGAGAAACTCTAGATATCATTTTTCATGAAGTTCATATGCATCAAGCGCTGTAGTTTTTTTCTCTTTTATAAACTGTGCATGTGCTTTCTCAATATATATGAGGTTTAATTCTCTAATAGCTTTATCTAAGTATGATTTACATTGAGTTGATTCTAGTCATGTTTGATTTTCTTCATTTATGTCTAGCATACTGTCTCAAAAATTATCAATTCTTGCTTGTTGAATTCATGTAATTACTTGAGTGTTTACTTGTAATTTTCAACTAGATGCAAGAGCACTTAGCTCATTACTAAATATGCTACATTGCGAATTCTCTTCTGCATTTGCTGAAGCCATATTCAGAAACATAAAAAATGCTTTTTCTCTATCTCATCATTTCCCTTGCATGATTGCAGTCATCATTTTTGCTCACTCAAGTGAATCAGTATGAGCACTAGCCACTTTATAGTAATAAGATGCATTTATTCCATCATTGAGGTAAAAATAGTATACAAATGCAAGATTAAAAGCAATCTTGTAGCTTTTACATGGATTTTGATATTTTGGGTCATTCCATATTTTTTGGAGATCATATTCTCATTGTATAAGCGCTAGTTTTTCTGAATCACAAAAATTCTTGATTCATTTGAGTCCAATTGATACAGCTTCATTACTGTGTTTTTGTTGTTCTTCATCAGTGAGTGATTCATAACGTTCATTGTATGAAGGGAGTAGAAGAGTTCAGATGATGTATGGATGCTCAAAGTATGGATTGAGCTCTGATATTATTTCAAGCATACTGTAAAGATATTTTTTGTACTCAGAACCAATAGCATTTCATCATATGTACTGGATTGCTTGCAGCCAATAGAAATCTGCTCTGAGGTTTGCAAATCAGAAAGCTGTATTTTTTGCCATCTCTTTTGTAGGAAGATTTTCAGGGTGCCTGACAATGTTTTGTTTAATCTCCTTGGATTTATTGTAATTCAGGGTGTTAATTTGGTAAAAACACAGTATTCATATTGAAAGAATGGTAGCTAGAAAAATTTTTACCAGAAGGCCTTGTTTCATTGAAAAATAATTATGGTTATTATATAGTATCTCAATCTATATCAATAGTGAGTTTTGCATTTGTTGTAGTTTTTATAAGTTTCATTCTACGTTCAATTCATTCTCAACTGCTTTTAGACTGAATGTTTGGGTAGTTTTTTGCAATATATGAATGGACTTTTTTCCTTTCATATGAAGAATATTTTGGAAGAAGATAAGAATCTCATTCTCCAGAGAGACTACTTATTCTAGAATCAATATAGGAGTAGAGCTTTTGTTCTTTTGCTTGTAAGTAGTCATTAATTTCAAGACGAATTTTGATCTTTTCATCATTTTTTGAAGCGTAGAGCATAGTAATAATTCTCTGAAGGGCTTCAATATTTGCTCAATGAGGTCATATAAGTATGGAAGAATCATCTGATTGTAAGTGGATAGTGTATACATTATTATCATTTTTCAAGATCTCTAATGATTCTATCTGGACATGAAGTTTCGAAAAAAAATCTTGTGCAAATTCTAGAATATCATTAGACATAGTATAGTTGTTAAAAGAAACAATATTATATACAAATTATATGTTATAAAAATAATTTTCAAGTTTTTCTGACTTTTGCTATGCAATAGATATATCTTTTGACAAAATAGGAAAAAACACTATATTTCTTTTCATAATATTTATGCTAATAAAAATATATTAATGGGAAATCCAAATGTTGAGGATGATTATTATTCAAGTATCTCATCATCATCAAGTAATCAATGATCTTCTTCACAAAAATCAGTAAAACTAAAACCAAAGAAAATTGTTAAGAAAAAGGTAGTTAAAAAAACAGCTGAACCAAAAGTTGAAAAAATAACTGAGAATGTTGAGAAAAAAGATGAGTCTCAAATATTAAATAAGACTCAAAAGATTCAACCAAAAATGAGGGTTGTTTCTAGGACTGAAAAAAAAGAGGTTAAAAAACCAATTTTTAAAAAGAGGGTAAGACCGACTTCATCAGGAGGATTTCATAATAAGCCGTCTGCATGATCTGAATGAAAAAAATTATGAGCAGTTCAAAAAGGAGGCTTTAAAAAACCATTGCCATCATCAACACAATGATCAAGTTGATCACAATGAGGGGCTCCAAAAAAGAAAGTATACTCAGGTTCAGATAAACAAAAAGATTCAAATAAAAAATATGATAACAGTAGAAATACTGGTCTCAAGCCATATAATAAATCAAGAAAAACATTTAGAGGTCATAACAGAAGATTCTTTGATGAAATAGAAGATACAGGATTTTCTAGATCAAAAAAAGCCCATGCTAAAAAAGAAGAAAAAAAGGTTGAAGATATTAAGCAAAACCTCGTAAGTCGTGAATGAGAAACAGTTGTATTATGAGAAATATGTACTCTTAAAGAGCTGTCAGAGAAAATCTGAGTAAACTTGGTAAAACTTATTGCTGAATTTATGAAGAATGGGATGATGGTAAACATCAATTCTAAAATTGATTTTGATTCAGCTTCAATTATAGCAGAAGCATTTGATATTAATTTGAAAAAAGATGACTCTGGTGGAATGAGAGTTGAGGATTTATTGAGTGGAAATATAATAGAACTTCTGAAGGAAGATGATGATGCAAAACTTATTGAAAGACCTCCTGTTATAAGTATCATGGGGCATGTAGATCATTGAAAAACATCACTTCTTGACCATATCAGAGAGTCAACTACAGCAGATGGAGAAGCAGGGTGAATTACTCAAAGTATAGGAGCATATCAAATAGAAAAGGATGGTAAAAAAATTACCTTTCTTGATACACCGGGTCATGAAGCCTTTACTGTTATGAGATCTAGATGAGCAAAGTCAACAGATATTGCTATCCTTGTAGTTGCTGCTGATGAATGAGTAAAGCCTCAAACAGTTGAATCAATATCACATGCAAAAGAAGCAGGAATTCCTGTGATTGTTGCAATCAATAAGATGGATAAAGAATGAGCAAATCCAGATCACGTAAAGGGGCAACTTTCAGAGAATTGACTCACTCCAGAAGACTGGGGAGGAGATACTCCAATGGTACCGGTTTCAGCTAAAACAGGTTTTGGAATTGATGACCTACTTGAAATTGTTATCCTTATGGCTGAAATGAAAGAGCTTAAGGCAAATCCAGATAGGAGAGCAGTAGCTACTATTATTGAGTCTCATCTTGATTTGAAGTTATGACCAGTTTCTACAGTATTGATCAATACATGAAGTATTAAAAAATGAGATGATATTGTATGTAATGGATCATATTGAAAGGTGAAAATCTTAAAAAACTATGAAAATAAAAGCATTAAATTTGGACAACCAGGTGACCCTGTTCTTATTGTTTGACTTGATGCAGTAGCTAATTGAGGAGATATTTTGCAGGTAATGCGTGATGCTCAATCTGCTAAGCAAAAATCATCAGAGTATAGAGATATTATACTAGCAAAAAAGAGAAATGAGGTTTCAGGTCTGGAAATTCTTATGTCAAGAATCAAGGCATGAAATCTTAAACAACTTAAAGTAGTAGTAAAAGCTGATACTAATTGAAGTCTTGAAGCATTAAAAGCGGCACTTGAAAAACTTTCAACTCCAGAAACTAATGTGTCAATTATTCATTCTTGAGTATGAAATATTACAGAGGGAGATGTAATTATGTGTTCTTCTTCTAAAGCAGTACTTATTGGTTTTTGAGTAGCTGTTGTTCCAACTGCTAAGAAAGTTCTCGAAGAGTCAAAGATTGAATTTCTTGATTCTAAGATTATCTATCATATTACAGAGAGAATTGAAAAAATAGTTACATGAATGCTTGATCCAAAAGAAGTAACAACAGAATTTGGTATACCAAAAGTTTGAGGAATATTTTATACTTCTAAAGAATTTATGGTAGCTGGTCTGATTCTTCAGCCTGAGATGAGAGTTGAAAAGTGAGCAAAAGCTCGTGTCATCAGAAATAAATCAAAGGTTTGAGAAGGAGTAATTGAATCAGTAAAATCATGAATTGAAGAAATCAAAGAGTTTGATGGACCAGGTGAATGTGGTATTAAGTTTGTGTGAAGTGTTGAGCTAGAAATGTGAGATTATCTAGAACTTTACAAAACTGAAATTCAGAAATAATTTGACAAAGTCTCATAAAAATTTATTGTCTATGTAGGTTTTTTACTAAAAATATTGCATTATGAATCAAAACAGTACATCATTTTTTTTCTTTTTTTACTTTTACTTTCTTAAGTAGAAGATATTTTTGATGAAAAATACAGAATATATAAAAAACAATTTCTCAAACTATCTTCTTTACACAGAAGGTAGTTTTTTTATTACGCGAATCATCATAATGTTATGAATATAAATCAACAACAAAAAAAATATCTAGAGTTACTAGATGAAAAGATTAACTCACCAAACCTTACTCTTAAGAAACAAGCATATTATAAAAGGATGAAAAAGCTTTTGTGATTGAGAGATTTATCTAGAGAGGAGTGACACCCTGTGAACATGGTGGCAGATAGAATATTGAAATCAGATTTTTATAAGAATTTTGATACAGTGATAACGCCTGAAATAGTGTGAGAATATGAGACATTTGATTTGTTTAATTTTCCTAAAGAACATGTAGCTAGAAGAGAGTCAGATAGTTACTTTATAAATAAATCTCAAAAGGTTGAACAGAGTGTGCTATTGAGACCTCATACATCAGTGATGTGGTATCACTATCTTTGAACTCAGTGATGAAAAGAAAAACTACAAACCAGGTGAGAGGTTCAAGCTCTCTCTTGGTGAAAAGTGTATAGAGTTGATGAGCTGGATACTACACATCATGAATGTTTTCATCAAATTGATTGACTCAGAATTGTAAAAAAGGAAAAAGAACAAATAACACAGCAAACTCTTAAGGATGTTTTGTCTCAAACAATTATATCTGTCTATTGACCAGGTGTCGAATATAGGTTTCATACAGATAGCTTTCCTTATACAACTGAAAGCCTTGAGGTAGAGATAAAAGATTGAGACTCTTGGGTAGAGGTCTTGTGAGCAGGAATTGTTCACTCTTGAGTTCTCCTAAAATTATGAATTGATCCTGCTGAATACAATTGATGGGCATTTGGTTTCTGAATTGATCGATTAGCTATGAAGTTTAAGGAGATTCCAGATATACGAATACTTTGGAGTGATGATGAGCGAATTACAAACCAATGGTGAAATTTTGAACCCTATGTAGTTGTGAGTTCTTATCCACTGATACAACATGATATATCTTTTGTAGTTAATAAACATCTATTTGTTCTTGATACAGAAACAATGCAGAGATCAGAAGGTATAGAACTGCAAAAACAATCAGAACAAGATTGGTTTAAAGTGACAAGCATAGCAAGAGAAGTATGAGAGTGACTGATTGAGGAAATGAAGATAATTGATATCTATGAAAATGACAAAGTATTCTGAGTTGATAAAAAATCTATCTCTATTAGAATAATATTTAGATCACTTGAGAGAACGTTGACCAATGATGAAATTAATACAATGTACATTTCTATTAGAGAAAAAATTGAAACAGAGTTATGATATGAATTACGCTAAAACACTATGAATGATATAACTATTAGGGAGGCAGGAGTGGATGACTTTAAAGACTTTAAAAAAATACATAAAGAGTCTTGGTTATTTCACCAAAAGAATGTTCAGTGGAGGTACTTGCCTGTAGACAGATATAGACTCTTGCAATCTGAGTATGAAAAGCTATTTGATGATTATACTATACTTCTTGCAGAAAAAGATAAAAAAGTTGTAGGTATTATTCTATTTTTCATTAAAAAAGAACCTGAAACATGATTATTTAAGCAGAGACATTATCTCTATGTGAGTAATTTTGTAGTACTTGAAGAATATAGAAGAATGTGAATTTGAGAAAAGATGCTAGAAGCTGTTGAGAAAAAGGCAGAGGAAAAGTGAATTCCTGAAATTCAACTAGATGTCCGGAGTTTTAATGTATGAGCTGAAAAATTTTATGAAAAAAGAGGCTATGATACAACGAGTCATTGTATGACAAAGCATATATAACATACTTACTTTATAACAAAATCATTATGTCAAAAAAAGCAATAAGGACACTTCCTACAGTTGAAGAAATAAAGAATAAATATCCACTTTCGAATGATTGAAAAAGTGTAGTTTCACAATGAATACAAGATTTTCAAAATATCCTTTCTTGAAAAGATAAAAGGAAAGTATTGGTAATCTGACCATGTAGTGCAGACTTTGAAGAGAGTTTGTGCAAATATGCTGAATTTTTAGCAAAACTTAATGAAAAGTATTCAGATAAGATATTGTTTCTTATGAGATTTTATACAGGAAAGCCAAGAACAGTTGGATGATGGAAGTGACTTTCTTATTCTAATCCATGAGAAGAACCTGATTTGATTAAGTGAATGGAGAATACCAGAAGGATTGCAGTGAAGCTTATTGAAACATATAAGATTCCTCTAGCTGAAGAAATGCTTCATCCTGAGATGAGTGACTATTTTGATGATATATATTCGTATCAAGTGGTGTGAGCTAGAAGTGTAGAAAATCAATATCATAGAGAGGTGATGAGTGGTATAGATTGTCCTGCTTGATTGAAAAATCATACTTTGTGAGATCTACAATTTATGGTAAATGCTATTGCAGCAGCAAACCTTCCATCATCATATGTAACAGCACTTGGAGAAGTATATGAAACATCAGGGAATGAGTATGCTCACTGAATACACAGAGGAGCTGAGAGGTGAGGAACAAATTATGATCTTGAATCTATTCAAACAAGTTATGACTTGATGTGTAAAAGAAATGTAATCAATAAAGCAGTAGTGGTCGATTGTAATCATGATAATTCTAAAAAACAGCCATTAATGCAAACTGAAATTATGACTGCAGCATTGGATGCTATTTCATGAAATGACATACTCACTGAGTTTGTGAAAGGGTTTATGATTGAGAGTTATTTATATGATGGAAGACAGGATGTGGAAGACTTTTCCACTGTTAAAAAATGACTCAGTATGACGGATCCATGTATTGGAAAAGAAGGAACTAAAAATCTTGTAGAAAGATTGTATAATTATTTGTAAA
>CALDZW010000073.1 GCA_937944175.1 uncultured Candidatus Altimarinota bacterium | reverse complement strand
CCAAGATAATTCCTGATTAGATTCAGTATGATTTTATGAAGATATTTTTAGAAATATTGATCTTATTGAGTCTGTAAATTCAGACAATACTCTCAGTTCTGAGTTAGATATAATTAAAGCACAAATTTTGTGAATACTTGATCAAAAAGATGAAGTAAAAACTCAAAAATTTAAAGATTGATTTATTAATCTTAAATATAAAGCTCTCAACAAAAAATATATACTCCAAACTACAAAACTGAAAGCAGTGGCAGATATTATATGATCATCACAGGCTCAAGTGTTTATTGAAAAGTATATAGAACTTATACAGAGTTTTCTACTGGAATTTGAAGATCTACAAAGAGAGAGTTATTATAATGTTGAGAAATCTACTCCTGACTTGTATAAATTAACTGATTTTCACTTATGAATTACTGAACTAGAGAAAAAAAACATTGGACATACATGATTGATATATAATTTACAAAAATGTATTAGAGAATGAAAATTTCTAGATGAGATTATCGTCTATGTAGAAGAAAAGATGCAATGATATGATAAACATGAAAATTTTGAGTATTGGGATTTCAGAAATATCATAGTGGCTGCTCAAATGAAAGAAAAATATGAGAATCAAATAACATCAATTAATGCTACTTCAGAGAATCCACAGATTAAATCATTTGCATTGGCATGATGAATATCAAATGGAATTGCACAATTGTGATATATAGAAGAATTTGTAAAAGGTGGTTGAAAAATTTCTATGATTTCATGATCCAGCATTGGTGCCCTTATTGGAATATTTGTATGTTATGGTGAAGAAAAAGACATCCTCAAAAGGATCGAAAATATAAAATGATATTTACTCAATTGAATTGATTGAAAAAAAATAGATACAAACATTATTAAGTGAAAAGAACAAAGAGATATAACAAAAGAATGGTTTTTGCTATTAGCTAAAAAGTTGTGAATAACAAGTGATGTAACATTTGCTGATACTGATATTCCGTTCTCTGTTAATGCATGAAGAAAGTATGGCTGAGGAGAACAACAAATACTGTTATGAAAGAACTCTGATACAATTCTAGATGCTATTTCAGCCAGTTCAAATATGAATTGAAAATTTTGAACAGACAAAATTGACTGAGTTGAACTGACTGATTATGCTGTAGCTGAAAGAGGGAACCCAACAGAAATACAAAGGATAGTATGAGTTCCGGATGAAGAACTTGATATTCAAGATGTTTGATACTCATCAAGAAATTACAATTCAACTTGAGCAATTTTCTCAAGATTTCATTTTACCCGTGCTCATGAGAGAGATTACATTTTGAAATTATTAGCTGAGAGGGAGTGATCAACAGTAGTTGACTATGATGTAAGTAGTAGTAAAAATGGTGGAGGAAGTAAATTCTCTCATGCAATATTTGAAGATCTTCTGGAGATATGAAATAAACAATATTACTTGTGATTGGCAGATGAAATAGAAAAAAAACATGATCTGTATCCAGTTATCCAAAATATTTCTGAATATAAAGGAAAAAAAGCTAAAATTGTAACACAAGAACTTCTTATGAGAAGTAATACTCACAAAGATCTATGAGTTATGTTGGATACTATTAGTTCTGAGGGAGATAATTTTAGCTTATTTTGTTATGTCTTACAAAAAGCTATTAATATTGTAAAAACAACAAATGTGTCAACTTCAATCAATATATACATTTCGGATATAATGAATGAAAGTTTTATCCCAGCAATCACTGCAATATCAGATGATAATAACATAAGTCAAAAAATTATTCTTGAAATACTTGAATGTGAAACTATTCCAGATGATGAGGATTCAAAAAAAACTTTTTATCAAAAATTAGATACAGCACGCTCATTATGATTTTCTATTTATTTAGATGATATTGGTTGAGTTGATCCAGACAAAAAACTAACAGATGCTAATTATAAAAGAATGGAAAGCTTTCATCAAAAAAATGTTCTTGACTGATATAAAATGGACATGCACTCTGTAAGAGAGTTATTTGCTTATTATAAAAACAAAGATACCACATGACTTGATAATCTCTCTACAACATATAATATAGATAAATCAGAGGATCTAATAGTTGGTATTAAAAATATTTTTAAGAATTTTAAACAAGATAACCCTGACCTAAAAATAGTTGCAGAATGAATAGAGGACTATAATCTGAACTGAGTTGACTACAAGATGAATGAATTGATTGATTTTCTAAAAGATTTGGGAGTTGATTATTTTCAATGATTTTGATTAGGTAAACCTGAAAAAGTTAAGAAATCAAGACTAAGAGTATAATTACATATACACCTCAGCAATCCCTTCTTCGACTTCATCATAAATTTCAAGTTGCTTATTTCTGATAAGCCAAATTTTGTTACTCACATTTTCAAGAAGATCTCTGTCATGAGAGACTATGAGGGTTGTTCCATTGAATCAGTGGAGCATCTTTTTTATTACCTGTTTTGAGTGGAGATCAAGATGATTTGTTGGCTCATCCATAACTATGATATCTGGTTTTTGCAATAGCATCTTCGTAAGTCAGACTTTGGCTCTTTCTCAACCAGAAAGACTTGAAATTTTTTGATTTACTTTTTCTCATTGAATCAGAAGCCCTCAGAGTATCTTTCTAATATCTTGTTCATTGTTGTGACTTTTTCCTAATTCATTGATAATAGAGTTTTCTAAATCAAGTTCTTCTAAGATTTGAGCAAATGATCAGATTTTTATAGTTTCATTAATAGAAGATTCTCAAGCAAGTGCTTTAAGGTCTCATAATATTGTTTTCAGAAGTGTGGTTTTTCAAGTCCCGTTAGCTCAGATGATTCATATTTTCTCTGATTTATGTACTTCTATCTCTTCAGGAAGTATAATAAGTGGAAATGTATATCCAACTTGGACATTATGGAGTCTCATGATAATTTCTGGGAGCCTTTTTTCTGAATTTATACTGATAAATTGTACAGTTTTATCATTTAGGGGTTCTTCAAGTACAGTGATTTTCTCTAAAGCTTTTATTCTACTCTGGACACTACTCGCTTTAGCTGAATTTGCTCTAAATCTATTAATGTATTCCTCAGTTGTTTTGAGCTCTTTTTGTTGATCTTTGAAATCTTTCATCTCTTTGTTATATTTGGCTTCTTTTTGCTCTAGAAAATCAATGTATTTTCACGTATAATTATGAATCTTTTTTTGATATATTTCTACTATTCTTTCACTAGAATTATCAATAAATTTGATATCATGAGAAATTGAAACCAGTGCCTTTTTCCAATTTTGACAGAATTTTTCTAAAAATATTATTCACTCAATATCAAGATGATTAGTAGGTTCATCAAGGATAAGCAAATCAACCTCTTGAATTAAGAATTTAGCAATTTGTACTTTGGTCTGTTCTCATCCTGAAAGACTCATGACATTTTGAGCCATTTGTTCATCACTGATTCAGAAATACTTGAGTATATTTTTTTGGAGTTCATATTTTCTAAAACCATCATCTTCTGCTAGCTCTTGATTAAGATCTGCAATTTCTTCATCAACCCCACCCTCTAATTCCCTCTCTTGTAAGGAGGGAGGATTTTTAATTTGGCTAAGCCTATTAATTTTTTGAGTAATTTCTGGAAATACTTGAAGCATTTCTTCTGAGAGAGTATTATCTTCTGATTGCCAAAATAGATCTTGTGACAAGTATCATATACTGAGTCAGGGTGCAAGAAGCACACTTCCATCTCATTCCATTTGTGTTGTTTCTTTTCATATAATGATTTTGAGAAGAGTAGTTTTTCAGCATCCATTTTTTCAAATGAGAGCTACCTTATCTGTTTTATTAATTTGAAGCTCTGCATCATGAAATAAATCAGTAAGACCTATATTTCTGGTTAAATTTTTAATACTAATAAGACTTGATTGAATTTTACTTTTTCATTCAAACAGATATTTTGGAATACTTTCAAGGGAATACTTTTTTGTATCTGAATCTTGTAGGGTCAACAGCCCTGTTGACCCTACTTCTGTATTATCTAGTTCGAACTCTTTTCTTATATATTTTTCAAGTCTTTTTAATTTTGTGACATCTTTAATTTTTTTTGGAATTTCATCTAAAAAATCATGACAAATTTCTTCAATTTCATAATAATTAAAATCATCATGTTTATCAAGAACACTCTGAATTATTCTTTCTAATTCATCTTCTAAAAAACTATCTATTATTTCCATCTATTGTTGCTAAAAAGTATATATATTTTAAACCTTTTTATAATTTTTCAGTTATTGGAAAACCTTGATTCATAAGCATACTTCTCAGGTATTTTCATTGTAATTTTCATGCAATAAAATGATGATGCAAATGCTCAACACTTCTGTTCCCCATAGTATCACGTAAACATGAAAAATAGGTTTGATCTCAAAAATATTTTTCTACAAATTGGTGAACATTTCTCATATCCAGTAGCTCTTCATTAGAAAGTTCTGATGGTAGAATTCTATGTGTATTTGGTATAGCAAGAAGGTGTTGTTTATTTCAAGTATATGGAGATAAGCACACTCTAATAAACCAGTATTTTCATTCCCAAATGATGTTCTCTGTATGCTTATGTTTTAGAGTACAAAATGGGCATTCACTTATTCATAGTGTATTGGTATCCAAACTACCAATATATTCTTCTCTTGAAATTGTTTTCATGCATGTAGAAATAAAACTATAAATCAATTGAGTATACAGGAGATTATTTCTATCTTATTTGAATTTTTTTGAATAACAAGTATACACATAGTAGAATTATATTTTTTAGTATATTGAAAAATGATTTTCCAAGACTTACATCTCATCTCACCGCTTCTTAAAGCACTAGCAAAAGAGGGCTTTTCAGAACCAACTGAAATTCAATCTCAAGTAATTCAATATGCTTTAGAATGAACTGATATTCTCTGATGTGCTCAAACGGGTAGTGGGAAAACACTCGCTTTTTGACTTCCGATTCTGCAAAATATCTATATGAGGAATAGAGAAACTGAGAGGATGGAGTTTGAGAAAGCACAAGAAATTATTGCAAGAGTCTGATTAGATAAAGATTGAGATGAGAAAACTAAGAAGAAAAAGAAGAAAGTAAAAAAGATTAGAAATATACAATCTCTTATTCTTGCTCCAACAAGAGAATTAGCTATCCAAATAGGAGAAAGCTTATCTCCTTATGCAGTAAATGCAAACTGTAAACATACGGTAATCTATTGATGAAAAAATCAGTTCCATCAAGTGAAGGCTATTGAGAAGTGAGTAGATATATTAATTGCTACTCCTGGAAGACTCCTTGATCTTATCTGACAATGATATATTAAACTGAATAATATAACTATCTTTACTTTAGATGAAGCAGACAAAATGCTTGAGATGGGTTTTATTGAAGATATTCAGAAGGTTATAAAGCTTCTTCCAAATGAAAGGCAAACACTGTTCTTTTCTGCTACTATGCCACCAAAAATAAAGAAGTTAGCTGATACAATACTCTATAAACCAAAAGAAATTACTATAGAAAAAACTGTAGAAAGTACACCTGATATTACTCAAGAGGTGTATTTGGTTGACCAAGCTCAAAAAAGACAGCTACTTCAATATATCATAAAAAAAGAAAAATATAGTTCTATTATAGTTTTTGTAAAAACTAAAGATGATACTGAGACAGTATTAAGTTATGTTCATGCAGCATGAATAGAGGCTGATAATATACATAGGAATAGATCTCAAAATGCTAGAATTCGTTCAATTAACAAATTAAAGTCTTGAGAAATAAAAGTGCTTGTAGCTACTGACATTGCATCACGTTGAATTGATATTGATAATCTTTCTTGTGTCATTAATTATGATTTACCACAAGAAGCTGAAACCTATGTTCATAGGATTTGAAGAACTGCTAGAGCAGGGAAGAAGTGAGTGAGTATTTCCTTTTGTGTAGATGCTCAGAAGGCTAAACTGATTCAAATTGAAGAACTTAT
Organism: uncultured Candidatus Altimarinota bacterium; assembly: GCA_937944175.1. Taxonomy (GTDB): domain Bacteria; phylum Patescibacteriota; class Gracilibacteria; order BD1-5; family UBA6164; genus CALLPO01. Next base: position 2,441 of record CALDZW010000073.1, on the reverse strand, counting down.
ATGAAAAAATATATCAGTATCAAAAAATACTAAGTATAAAGATGAAGTGGTAGCTAAGTGAGAATTTATTTGAAGATATTCTTCTTGTAATAAAAATGTACAAGAAGATAGAAAAACAAAAAATATGAGATACTATAAGAAGAAGAAAAAACTACATTAAAATTATTATAAAATCTACTATTATACAAGTTCTCAGAGATAGTAGTAACTACTAAAAAAAGACTAATAAGTAATTATTAGTCTTTTTTTAGTAGTATGAATGAATTAAGCTTCTTGTTGAGCTTCTTCTTCTTCACCAGCTTCTTCCATAAGTTCAACATTAACAGCTTGTTCTTTACCATTTCTTCCTTCACCCATTTCAAATGAAAGAGTCATACCTTCTTCTAGCTCATCATATTCACAATTTACTAAGTTGTTAGCATGAAAAAAAACATCACCATTACCTTCTTCAACTTTGATGAAACCATATCCATCTTTTAGGACTTTAATTATACCTTGCATATATATACTGCTATAAAAATAAAAATATTAATTTAGAAATAACTCTCTTAACTAATAAGCACAATATAAGGGATTATTATGATAACACAAATAAAAAATTGACTTTTTTTACTTTTTTGTCTTTTTAGTATGATATTTTTTCAAGAGTTGGTAGTTTTTTTCACTCAATAAGACACAAGCTCATTCATCAACCAGTAGAAATATGACTGATGTTTTTATCTATACCTAGGGTTTGAATAACACTAATTGAGTCTCATCATCCAACAAAAGTTAGATTTTTATTCTTAGAGAGTATATTTCATATAGCTCTGCTTCACTCAAAAAATGATTCCATTTCATAAGCTCACATTGGTCAATTCCAAAATATTGTTTGAGCGTTGTTTGTCTTTTCTTTAATATATTCTATTGATTTGGGTCATATATCTAATCACATATATCAATCAGGAATGCTTATTCAAGGCGTTGTTTTTATTTCTCATTTTTCTGAAAAAGTCTTAGAGATTACAAAATCAAGTGGGAGAACTATTTCTTTTCATACATCTCTAGATCTATCAACTACTTCTAGAACTTCATCTAACAAATCATCTTCTACTAATGAATTTCATACATTAAATCATAACGCTTTTAAGAAAGTGAAAGCCATTGCTCAACCAATAATTATCTTATCAACTTTTTCAAGAAGCTTATTAATAGCTAAAAGTTTGTCACTCACTTTTGCTCAACCTAAAATTGCAATAAATGGAGAAGATGCAGAATGAATAGTATCATGAAAGTATGAGAATTCTTTTTGAAGTAAGAGTCAGGCTCACCTTTTTTCTGGAGGAAAAAATTGTGTTATTCCGTTCACTGATGAATGCTCTCTATGGCATGATCAAAATGCATCATTAATATATATATCAGCCATTGAAGCCAATGTTTGGGAAAGTTCTTCAGAATTTGTTTTTTCTCATGGATGAAAACGGGTATTTTCCAGAATAAGAATTTCTTTTTGTTTTAGTACATTTGCTAGATATAGAGTAGTTTCATCAGTCAATCATGGAGCCAGTAAGACTGGCCACCTGAGAAGTGCCTTCAGTACTTTTTGTACAGGTGATAAGCTATACCTTTTTTCATATCCATTATTAGGTCTTCACAGGTGAGAGGCAATTATTATTGAACATCTTTTTTCAAGCAAATAATTAATGGTATCAAGAATGTAGGTGATCCTTTTAAAATTTTGTACATTACCATTTTGATCAAGTGGGACATTTACATCACACCTGAGAAATACCTTTTTTCAAGCAAGATCAATATCCTGCATTTTGCGGAGCTTCATAGTTATTGTTGATTAATATATACACACATATCAACAAGTCTACTTGTATATCCCCATTCATTATCATACCAAGCCATAATTTTGAGCATATTTCCATCAACTACTTGCAACATATCACTAGCTATAATTGCTGAATGAGAATTTCACACACAATCTGTTGATACCCTCATATCTACATCATACTCCAGAATTCATAGATATTCTTCCTGGCATGCTTGTAATAGTCTCAGTTTAATCTCATCAAGAGAAACATTTTTTCTTAGTACAAAATTAGCATCAACCAAACTCACGTTTGGTGTTGGGACTCTTACAGATTGACCATGTATTTTTCAAGCCAATTGAGGCATGATTTTACTCATAGCTTTTGCAGCTCATGTTGTAGTAGGAATCATATTCACTCCAGCAGCTCTTCATCTTCTTTTGTCTTTAAGATTTTTTGTATCAAGCACACTTTGAGAACCCGTTGAAGCATGTATAGTAGTTATGAGTCATTTTTCAATTCCATAAGTATCATCAATAAGTTTTGCTACTGGTCACAGACAGTTAGTTGTACAACTAGCATTAGATATGATCCTTTCTCAAGAATAATCTCAATGGTTCACTCAAATTACATACGTTGGAGTAT
>CALDZW010000072.1 GCA_937944175.1 uncultured Candidatus Altimarinota bacterium | reverse complement strand
AAATTATAAAATATCACAGAAATTCTACTACATAAAAAAATAAGCAGCAAATATTTGCTGCTTATTTAGCGTGAAGAATAGTTGACAATCATACAAAATACTGTAATTGTTTTTATAACTTTTACTTTCTCTTGCCTCCATCACTCTTTGATGATGATTTTGTTTCTGTTGTTCTTTGATCTGAAGGAGCACTTTTTTGATTAGATTTCTCTCATTCTTTCCCTTTAGATCATGTCGTACTTGTTGATTCATTGTTTCAATGCTTACCTGGGTTTTGCTTAACAGGTGTACCATTGTCATTATCAGATTCTTCTCTTATTTTTGTCAAAACACATCTTGGGTTAATTGTCTCTCCAACAGTACATTCTCAGAAGCTCTGATATTCGGCTTTTTTATTTCTAGGGTTTTTATGTATTCCGTCCCACTTAGTAAATGCTTTATCTCCTGCTATTTTTCCACATGTATTTATAAAATACTGATGAATCCCTTTTTTATAATCACCTCATCATAAGCTTTTTATATAATTCACATGTTGAACCATTTTAGCATCAGGTTTAGGATAATTTATGTTTCATGAGAACACACTGTCTACATGATTCAAATATTTCTGACTTTCCATTATTTCATAGTTCAAACAATGAGCAATACTATTTGAATTTCTTATTATATTAATTCCTTTAGAATACCCTGGTTTTCAAGCTAAACTTTCTACTTTAAAACTCTTTTCAAAATACTGGTCAATATTTACCCCTGGCAGCCTTTTGATATGTTGCATAACAATGTATTTCTCAACCATCTGATGAATATCTGTGGCTAAATCTATTATTTGTTTATCTTGCCCATCCTTTCAATCGTTTAGCAATCTGTTAAGTTTAGGTATTCTTCATTCCACCTTTTTTCATGATCCTCTCTCAACATATCAATCTAATTGATAAATTAAATAGTTTGTAGTCTTCCCAGCAGCTGTAAAACCTGTTTTAAGGCCTGGAACCAAGTTCCTTAATTCTGAAACCTTCATCCTCATACCTTTACTTCTGAAATGACTTTCAACTCTGCTCCTATACTTTCTCTTATTACCTTCTGTTTTATCTATATTTCATGAAGTCATTTCCTTTGATGCATTAGTATAACGTTCATTTTGTCATTTTCAGATCAATAGTACTCTTTCATTTCTAATAGTGACTGTATATCTATCTCAATTATGCATCACCATTGACCCAGATTGCAGATTAGCTTTTTTAATTTTAGCAACTAATGCTCCATCCATCTTAGAACCATCAGCAAAACTAAAGCTGCCTGAAGGCTTTCCAGCAACTGACTTACCAAATGAAGGTGATTGACTTTGATTTCCTTGTGGTGAATTCAGTTGTCCAAGTAAATCTTTGGCCCATGGAGCATTTCATGCTTTAATCAGCATCTCCCTTGTGTATATTGTTCAATTTCTTCATCTTATTGAATCACCATTACTTGCTGGTATAGATTGGTTAACTTGCTGTTGACTGCGAGGTTTATTCAGTTGTCCAAGCAAATCTTTAGCCCATGGAACATTTCATGCTTTAATCAGCATCTCCCTTGTGTACATTGTTCAGTTCCTTCATTGAATCTGATTAATACTTTTTCATAAATCAATTCTATCAGCTGCAGATTGAGCTACAACTTGATTATGTAAAACCATATGAGCTTCCATGATTGGTAATTGATCAGATCTAAACTTTTGTAACAATACCTTATCTCATGATTGACTAACTTTTTTTAGTAAATCTCTTGCCATAGCTTCATTCTCATTTCAGAGTTTAATAGCATTAATTACTTCATTTTCACTTAAGTTTCCTTCTCCAAGTGTTCCTGTAACACTTGTATCCATTTCTTTCAAATCATTAATATGATTATCTGGTGTTCATAAAGCTTTACTCTCTATCAAAGAAAAAAATAGAGTTTTATACATTCTCACTATATGTAACATAGCTTGTTAACTTAAAAAATATTTTATTTTTGTTTTTAGTGTTAATTTTTTGGAGTAAACACTTCTCACATCCATCAAATTCTATCATAATAAAAAAAAAGAAGCAAATATTTGCTTCTTTTTAAATGTAGATTTATTTTTTTAACTATTTTTTCTGAGTCTCATAATCCCAAAGCCAAGAACCATAGCTAAAATTAGAAGAAGAACATAGTGTTCTGGTCATGTTTTAGGAAGTTGTGGAGCTGCAGGTTGACCTTGTTTAGTAGGTTGAGTTGTTGCTGTAGGCATTTTTCATGATGGACCAGTTTTTGGAATTGCTTTTGCTGGCTGACCTGGTTGAGCTTTTGCAGGAGTTCAAGTATTTTGTACTTCTTTAACTTTTGGTGTCCCTGAAGTAAATAGCACACATTCTCTATGAACAGTAGCATCAACTGAAATATCTCCTGTATCAGATATATTATGTATTGAGATAGGATATACTAGAAGACCAATATTTTTTCCAGTTGCCGCTTTATTTTTTTCTAAATTATAAGCATATGCTGTTTTTGATGCTAACCACTTAACTCTTTTTCACTTACCAAGAACATATCCCTCTTCATCTGCTTTATATAAAGCATTAAATTCATTAGTATACTCCCAAAAACCTTTTTCACCTGGAACTGATTTCCAAGTAACTGAAGCTGGATCAAGATTTACCATTTTAGGCATATCTTGTTCTTCTTTATAGAGGATTTTATCAGTTGAAGAGGAATTCACCCATTCATCACTTAGAAACCCCAGATTAGCACCTTCTCATTTTGCTCCTCACTCAAAACATTGATTACAAGAGTTTGAAGAAAAAACCGGATCAGTTGTACATTGTATTTCTTTGTATGCAGCACTTGCTGATCATACACTTAATGCCACAATAGTTGCAGCAAATAATGATTTCATTACTTTCATAAGAGTTATGTTATTTGTTAAAAAAATGTTAACAAATACATACTATTTGAAATAGTACCTTTAGTCAAAGAAAAAACACTAAATCTAGGTATTTTAAGTAGACATAAATATTTATACGTTTTATAATTAACTTTTTTGTCAATAAAATGTGAAAAACTCTAAAGTATACACTCTAAATAAACAAAAATAAAAACTGAATCAAAATGTATTAATTCAATTTTTTGCTAATATTGATTAGATGTTTGTATTTACACTCTTACATTTTTACTTTCTTTTTTTGCCTGTTTTTTAGCTTCTTTTTTCTCCTGTTTTTCTATCTGATTTTTATTAATAATTTTATTTACAAACATTTGCTGAAAAATCATAAATAGAGTAGACATTCACCAATAGAGTCCGAGTCAAGCAAAAAAAGTAAATGTAAACCCAGCTACCATCACTGGCATTCAATATAACATAAACTTATTCATAACATCTTGATCAGGCATCATACTTGCATAACTATCTGCATCTTTTTTCTTTTCAAGTACTGCTCATTTTTCAGTCTTTTTAAGCTTATCACCAAGAGAGAGTTTGATTTGAATAAATTGAATTATTCACACAAACAATGCAAGGAGAACTCATTGAACTCAATATGATTCAAACAATTGTAGTCAATAGAAATTACTAATAATTTTATCTATCTCAAAATTTTGAATAAAACTATATAAGTAATATGCATTAGAAGGGTCTCTAATTTCCATAATAACTTTATACAGAACAAATAGTATAGGCATTTGAATAAGTAAAAACCCACATGATCCCATTGGATTGACTTTTTCCTTTTTATATAAAGCCATCAACTCCATTCACAACTTTTGCTGTTGTCATTTATACTTATCTTGAATTTCTTTAATCTTTGGCTGAATAGCTTGAAGCTTTTTTTGACTCAACATCATCTTATGTTGTGGCCAGAGTAAAACTATCCTTACAATAATCGTAATGATAATAATTGCCCATCAAAGAGAGTAGTTCATTACATAGATAAGCCAATCCATAAGATTTAATATTGGTTGATATACAAGCCCTATGAATAACTTGGATATTGCCCCTCTATGCTCAAGTTCAAAACGTGAAAATGGTTCTTTTCACGCAATTGAACCTTCTACATTATAATCTCATGCCTGCTTAAAACGTGCAAACTCACTTGAAAAATCTACGAGATGATTTTGACCTGAAGCAAGTTCTACATCTGCACATGCTTTTGATCATGCCATATCAATCTTTCAAGAACTATGTTTGATACTAATATCATTACATGTATTAAATGTAATTGGTTCTGTTGTTTGGTTTTTTACTGTTAATTGAACACTTGGTGGAAATGTATACGCGTTTTTTTGAGAAATAATAGCTACTCATCATGTAAGCACTTCTTCTTTCTTATCATCCTGGAATAAATTTATTATCAAAAAAGCTAACAAAAATATTATCAGTACATCTAGGATTTTTTTCATTTTTTGTATCAAATAAATAAATATGAAATTTGGATCTATTTTAGCTTCTTTATCAAGAAATTCAAGTCTTTATCAAAGAGTTTAATAGCCTCTCAATCTTTTCTATCAAGTTTCGTTTGTTTTTTTACTACAAAAACATAATCTTTTCACATATTTTTTGGATTTAGTGTAAATAATTTCATTATCACATCATAAAATCTTCTCCTAAAAAAAACACGTGTAACATTTGTATTCACTGACTTTCAACCAATTACAATTCAAAACCTATCATATCACGATGTATTTCTTGAAAAATTCACAACAACACCATATGAAAAAAAAGGCTTTCATTTTTGCAAAACCTTTTTTACTTCTCTTTCTGTTAATCTGAATTTTTTAGCAATCACCTGAATCTAGCATTATCTATATAGATGGTTTTTACTTTCTTTTTACATAATTACCTTTCCCATCAAAAGGTGATTTTTTAGCAGTACCTCATGCAATAATATGCATTTTTGCTTTCCCATTAATTTCTTGATATCTTTTTGGGTATGAGACTGTCAATTGATGCCTCCCTTTTCTTCTTCTATTTTTCAATACATTTCTTCCTGAAGCAGTTGAACTTCTTTTCAAAAAACCATGTACTCTTAACCTTTTTCTTTTCTTTAGTTTCCCTAACATTATATCTATAAATTATACTGTATAAAAATTTCAAATGTATCATATGAATTAATGCAATATTGTCAAAGAAATATTTTGACTTATTTTTATTTCCCCTTCCATATATCTTGTTCCCATTTTTTAAGTGTGTTTAGTTCTCATATTGATATTTTTGTAGGAATCTTTTTTCACTGTAATTCAATAAAAATCTCTACTTGTCATGATTCTTGTGTTCACAAGAAGCTTTTTAATTCTAATAAATCTTCTTTTTTTGCATGAGAAGGAATTATCACTATATATTCTTGTTTTTCCACAATCTTATTTCATTCATTTTTTCAGACTCAAATAGAAACAATACCAGTAACATCTTTTTTTTCTATGTTCTGACTTTCAATCTTAGCCTCATCTTCTCACTTTTTTGCTTGTGCCTGATAGAGTCAAGCAATTCTCTTCACATCATTTGTGAATCAGAGGTCTTTAGCCTGATCTCGTACTTGTGTGATCGAGGCAACCTTGATATCACGAGCTTGTATACTTTTTCTTTTGTATTCAAAATTAACTTCTAAATTTCCATTTACAATGACAAAATTATCAATCTCCAATTTATCTTCATATTTCTCCACATCTTTAGGGAAAATAACCACTTCAAAATCATAATCAAATCATTCACACTTTAAAAACATCATTTTCTTTCCAGTCTTTGTAAAGATACTTCTTAGATCAGAAACAATTCAAACAGCTTGTACAATTTCTTGTTTCCTTTCCTTTTTAATTTTTTTTGTAGCCTCCTCTGCCTTTCAGGCATCTCCCCCTTGTAAGGGGAGAGTTTCATTCTTTTCACCTCCTTTAGAGGAAGGGGTTAGGGGTGGAATTTCATACTTCTCTGGATTATCTTTTTTATCCAACACAAGAAGCTCCTCAAAGTCCATTCTTAGCTTTTTAATATTATTACTTCTTCTTTGACAATAAGACTGTAGACCATCAAGAGCATGACCAGAGACAGAAAAACCTATCATTTCTTTTTCTCACTTTAGTGTCTCTTCAAAATTAAATTGTTTAAAATTTTTTTCTAATTCAAGTTTATCTTCAAATTCTTCTCCCATAGCAGCAAATAAACCTATCTGACTTGTTTGTTTTTCTTTTTCATCCTTTTTTGCAAACTGAATCAGTGTTTGAATTGATGCCCACATCTGTCCTCTATCTCAAAAAGAATCCATAGCACCTGATTTAATAAGTGCCTCAAGAGATTTTTTATTAATGACTTCTTTCCCACACTTTTCAACGAAATCTTGCAAATCTTTGAATGCCCCTTCTGCTCTTACTTCTATAATTCTATTAATTGGCCCTTCTCAAATTCATTTAATTGCTTTAAGTCCAAAACGGATAGTAGTATCATCAATATACGTAAAATGTTTCATTGATGCCTGAACATCTGGTGGCAATATATTAATTCCATGGCTTTCACACTCTCACACCTCCATAACAATCCTGTCCATACTTTCTTCATCGCTTACCATGACAGCAGTGAGAAATTCTGTTCTATAAAAAGCCTTTAGATACGCTGTTTGATAGGCAATAAATGCGTAACATGCAGCATGAGATTTATTAAAGGAATAATTAGCTGCTGGTTGAATCATCTCAGTATAGATGTATTCTGTAACTTTTGGATGATAGCTTCTGTGATGTTCTCCTTTTTCAATAAATTCTTTTTTTAGTGCCGCTATAACTTCAAGCTTTTTCTTTCATACTCACCTTCTCAGAAGATCTGCTTCTCAGAGAGAAAATCATGCCATATACTGAACAATAAACATCAGCTGTTCTTGATAGACTGCAATTCCATAGGTAACATCAAGAATCTGTTTCAGATCCTCATCTAGCTTTTTTCTCTGTGCATCAATTTCATCATCATTAAGTCACTCTCACTGTAAAATTTCTATCAAATCATCTGCCATGTACTTAATTTCCTCTCTTCCATACTTTCTATCAATATAACTAGGAATATATGCCAGTGGTCATGGTCTATACAGAGAAACCATTGCAATGAGATCTTCAAAACTATCAGGAGCCAAATCTTTTAAATATTTTCTCATTCCATCAGATTCAAATTGAAAAACTCATGTAGTATCTCAATTAGCAAATATTGTAAATGCTTCTTGTTTTGTTAAATCAACTCAGAGTATATCAATATCTTCTCCCTTTTGAGCTTTTATAATTTCTAGACACCTCTTAATAATAGTGAGGTTTCTGAGTCATAAAAAATCCATTTTTAGCAGCCCTAAATCTTCCAGAGGATATGCTGAGTATTGTGTTACTATAGATGTTGCATCTTTTGGTGGATGCTGAAGTGGACAAAAATTAGTCACCGATTCTGGTGCAATAATTACCGCGCATGCATGAACCCCCAACTGCCTCATGTTTCATTCAATTTTGAGAGCCGAATCAATTATTTTTTTGTATGTTTCATTGGTATCATAAGCATCCTTAAATTCAAAAGAATCTTCTAATGCTCATTTGAGCTTTGTTCAGGGTTTTTCAGGGATAAGTTTTGCTAAATCATTCATTTCTTGGAAAGGTATTCCCATAACTCTTCATACATCCTTTACAGCAGCACGTGCAGCAAAAGTTCAAAATGTACAAATTTGCACCACTTTATCAGCTCCATACTTGTCTCTACAATACTCAATTACCCTTCATCTGTCTGCATCAGAGAAATCAGTATCAATATCTGGCATTGAGATTCTTGCAGGATTTAGAAATCTTTCAAAGATTAATCCATATTTTCTAGGGTCAAGATCAGTAATTCCTGACAAAAATGCCATCAAGCTTCAAGCCGCTGATCATCTTCCTGGTCATACAGGTATATTATTTTGACGAGCCCAGTTAATATAATCTGCTACAATCAAGAAATACCCATCAAATCACATTTCATGAATTACTACCAACTCATACTCCAGTCTTGCTATGTAATCTTGTTGTTCTTGAGTGAGAGATGCAAGTATCTTTTTTTTATTCTCAGTATAATAAGTAAGTGATAGAGTTCTGAGTTCTTCAGGCAATGTTTCTTGAAGAGACTGTTTTAATTTTCCTCATGGAATTTTTTGAATAAGTTGAAAAATAGTTTCTTCATCTAATCCATAATCAAACCTCCAATTGAGTCATGTAAAAGACAAATAACGAAGGTACCATTCTGATGAATCTAGCTTTTGAATTTCTTCAAGCTCTTCTTCTTGTTTCAATGCTTTCTCATATATTGCCTGGTCACTTTCTGGTAATTCAAATGTAGGAATAAGTATTCCTCCAGTCTCGAATTCAATCTCACACTCTGAAGCAATTTTCACTGTGTTCTCTAATGCTTCTGGAACAAATCAAAAAAGTTCATGCATTTCTTCTTCAGTTTTGAATGCATAGTCTCAATTAATAAGTGTTGGTCTGTCTGGATTTTCAATTTCATGCCCTGTACCAAGGGCCTTAATGATATCCTGAACATGCTTATCTTCTTCCTGAATATAATATGTATTTTGACAAGCAACAACTGGAATTTGAAATTTTTTATTTAATTCAATGAATTTATTTGTGACCATCTCCTGCTTTGGAATATCTCTATGATCAAGCAACTCTAGATAATAATTATTCTCTCAAAAAATATCTTGATACTTCTTAATCTGATCATGAAGTTCTTCATCAGTTTTTCAAGACAAAAGATAAAAGGCAATTTCTCAAGTTATTGGTCCTGACAGACATATTATATCTAAATCTCAATGCATATCACCAACAAGAGGTGGCACTACATTAGCTTCAATGGCGATATCCCCTTGTGAGTTTCCTGATATACTATCCTTTAATTCTCTAATATCATCCAAGGTCAAACCATTAGATTCTTCATCCTCATTCAGATTCGCTTTTGTCAAAAGGGTGATAATATTTTGATATCACTTTAAGCTTTTTGCTAATAGCACCAGCTTATGCTGTAAACTTGGATCAAGTGTTGATTGAATAAGAATCTCTACTCACATAATTGGCTTAACCCCTTCACTCTTACATTGTTTATAAAACTCATGCCCTCCATGAAGATTTCCTGTATCTGTTAGAGCTACAGCTGACATTCATAGCTCCTTAGCTCTCTTAATATAGTCGATTGGCTTTGGAAGACCTTCAAGTATAGAAAAATGAGAATGATTATGAAGATGAACAAAGGCCATAAGCTCTATCTGATATTATGTAATAATATATTTTACTAAAGAAATTATACTAAAAAAAAAGAGAAAATCTAGGTATTCTCTCATAGTTTTATATTCATTTTTTAATTACCTTCTTATTACAATCCCTCTTCAGTTGTATACATCAAAAAAATCATCCATTTTAATAATTTTATTAGCCACAGCTGTATATTCTTTTGTTCATACACTTGTATAATAGATGTTGTTTCCATCAACTCTATCAATGATCACGATATGATTTTCATCCAACTTCAAAGAAGCTAAGAATACAGTACTTTCTAAATTATAGAGCAATTTTTTTAATCTTCTGTTATGAAATATCTTTGGTGCAAATATTTCTATATTATTTGCTCTTAAGCAAAAGTACTTATAAATTGCTATGAGCTTATCATATTTCCAACCTAAAATTGTATCATAAGCATCCATCTCGATAGCCTTTTTGAATATTTCACTTTCTGAAATATTACATCCTTGTTCCTTGAGAACTAAAAAAATGTTTATTATTCAGCATAAATTATTCTGAAATCTTGCATACTTATGAGTATCCAATTTTTGAAAAAAATCTGATTGTGTTATAAAATGTTTCATAGTCAGGAACAATCACTTAAGTTAAATATCAAAATTTACAATTGGGTTCTCACCTTCATGCTTTAATGCTAATGATTTATAAATTGATGAAAACATTTGAATCGAAAGATTGAAGTCTAATATATTTGAAAATGATTTCTCCCAACTAATCTTGTTATTGATATTATAGAAAAATAGATCAATTCAATCTTTACTTGATTTATAATTATATGAATCATCAATTCTTCCATATAATTCTTTTCATGAAACCATCTCATATGATTTCCATTTTTCATTCATATTTTTATTTCTATGAATATGAATATCAAAGTGATTCTCTCATCAATGCATAGTTTGTTTTGAATCTTGATCTCAGTAATTTCAAGACTTAAACGTTTCAATAAATATCGATTGAAAAGGTCATTGTTCAATGGTTATATGTTCTTGTCTAATTCGTCCGTTTCATTTATATAAATCTCTTCAATCAGCAGTGTCCCAGGACCTACAACTAAGTCAATTATGTCATTGATTTATAGATAACAAAGTTTGTTTTCATAGGCTATTTTTTAATGTGATAATACTTGATATATCTATTTCTCAAAAATCCTTTACTTTTTTCATAAAACCACTTTCACTGTATTTTTCTCTCAAACTATATCCGGGGAAAGCATTCTCATAATCATCAAAATTAAATTGAGAAACTACATCCTCTGGGAATACTCCTGAACTAAAAACTTCTCATCAAACAATTTTTTTTTCTCATATTGATGTAGACATCAATAGAAATGCAACTATATCAACAATATGAAATCCTGAGTGTCATACTTTTCAATACCCTTCATTATAAGAATGATAATTTTGATTTATAATTTCATCTGGAAATCTCCACTGTCAATCATTACTAAATGCATTCATAGAGGTAATTGGACAATGGAATAGATCCATAATCTCATCTATTTTCTCTTTAACTAAGTGATATCCTTTATGATGCCTCCTTTGTACCATTACATCAAAATGGACTCATGATACTCCTTTTGTATTCTGTCTAAATTTATCACATAGATCATTGTAATCTGTAATGAGATTATCACTCTTTCTACTAATATTAGCCATATCTTTTTCTAATGTAATTGGCTTATCAAGAATAATAGACAGATTATTTTTCAAAGCTATTTGTGAATATACTCAATGAAAAAGAGGCTCTGTAGAAATAACCATACAATTAATCATATTTTTTTTGATGTGATTAACAACAATAGACTCTACATAAAGTTGATCATTCTTTCTTGTGTCTTCAATGTAACTTATATCAAAATTTAATATGCCTTTCTCTAATAAATAAGATTCAATTTTTTCTTTTTGCGAAAGTAAATCCACTCATGATATAGTAGTGACAATAAACTTCTTCTGGTTATTGAAAATATGAGGAATGTACAACCTTTTGGAATAATATCATACACCTATTATAACTAAATTATTCATTATCAACTGTTTGTGTTAACAATTACAACTGTAAACTTGAGAGTAATGCTTCCTTATTAGCCTTCCACTCACTTCACCATCTTGTTCTCATTTCAACCTCAATAACATCTATTTTTTTCTCTTCAGCCCATACCATTATTTGACCTGTTTTTTGTCTTTTCTCTAAGGAATCAAATTCTTCATCTTGAAACACTCTATATCATGATTTTTGAGAATAATCTCTTACTTTTTTGTGTACCAATTGCGTTCATTTTCCAAAAACTGTTCCCCAGCAATTATGAAATGTATACACAGTTTTAACTTTGTTTCACTCTATCAAATCCAATAAAGCCATTGTCTCTGATTCACTTCATGCAGATTCTCATCCTGATACTTCAGAGTGTTTTCACGCAGCAAAGAGAGTAGATTTTTTTGACCAATTAGCTGTAGGGAAGTTCCTATTCAGATCTACCTTATTTGAGTTTACCTTTCCAAATCTTCCTCAAGAAAAATACTCTGATCTTTTCAGTGCTTCTCAATATCAATCAATATTTAAACAAGGTATTACAATGATTTCTTTTTTACAAAAAAAATCATCCCCTTGTTTTGCTAAAAAGTTTACCCACCTATTCATTAATTTTACTGTTCACACCTCATTTCAGTGAGTTCAACCAAAATAAAGTATCTTCTCAGATCAATGTCAAAAAGCATAAGACAATATATCCTGTCACAAAACTGTCTTTCAAATACTCTTTTCATACTTTTTTACAAGGTTCTCATCAATTTCTGGACAGTCAAAAATATTATCTTTTATTCAAATTAATCATCTCAGTACAAATCAAAGAAGAGTTTTTAGTTTCATTTATAATATTTTTTTTATAAAGACTATGATCCAAATTTCTTTAATCCATCTAAAAATTCTTTTTCAAAATCACTTGGGATAAGTGCTCAAACAGCAATATATCAGATATCTGCTGTCTTTTTTTCTTTATATCATTTTAACATTTCTTCATCATGGTGAGCTTTTCTCATGATATCAGAAAAATCAAAAACCTGAATCCCTGCTTCATTACACTTTTGTACAAATTCAGCCATCTGCTCTCTTGATCATGCTAGATTACTCATTCCATAGAAACAATCTGTATAATGAATATTATCATCTGCATCTATCAATATCCTTGCTTCAAATAATTTTTCTTTTGAATGTCACCCTATCTCAATTCCTAGCTGTCCAATAGCATTTGCTACTACTCAAGCAGGTTGAGATTCATCAGCTATAACCATTACCTTTTTTGATCTATACTCTTTTTCTAACTGCTTCTTACTCTTCTCTTCTTTCTCACTTTTCATAAGAGGGAAAAGCACTACATCTCTGAGATTCTCCTGCCCAGTAAGCAATGATATAATTCTATCAAACCCTACTGCCCATCCAGATTGACATGGCATTCAGTATTCCATTGCTAGTACAAAATCATCATCACCAGATGTCGCTTCCTCATCTCACATTTCAATAGCTCATGATTGAGCTTCAAAATTTTCTTGTTGAACTTTTGGATCTACTAGTTCAGAGTATGCTTTCATAATCTCCCACCCATTTAATACTACTTGAAACTGTTCAACAAGATCAGGATTTTCATCTGACTGCCTTGCTAAGGGTTGCATTAATTTAGGATAATTGTAAATAAATGCAGGCCCAACAATTCATGGTCTGAGAACCTTCTTATACAAATAATCAATAAGAGTTGCTGTAGCTTGTGCCTCCATTCATTCCCATATATGTCACTTAGCCTTTATATCACTCCTTAATTTGTCAGCATCTGTTTCTGAATATTTTGAAATATCAATTCAACTTGCTTTTGTTACCCCCTTGGTATAGTCAATTCTTTCCCATGGGGTCGTAAAATCTACCATTTTTTCAATTCATTCCTTATCTTTAATCTTTACCTTTTTATCAAGATGTAATTTTTCAAAAATGAAATCCATCATATTTTCAGTAAATTTTATATTATCTTCAAAATTCCACCATGCAGCATAATGTTCAACAACAGAAAACTCCTGGATATGAGAAGGGTCGCTTCATTCATTCCTGAAGTTTTTTGCAAACTCAAAAACTTTTTCATACCTTCATACAGTTGCCATTTTTAACGCAATTTCTGGCGCAATTCTCAATACCACATCTTCTCAAAAGTCATTGTGTCTCGTGATAAATGGCTGAGCTGCTGCTCAAGATGCTGCATTTCATAAGACAGGAGTTTCAATCTCTATGAATCATTCTTGAAGATAAAAATCCCTTGTTGCTTGCATATATTTACTCCTAAACAACATCCTCTCATAACTCTCTTCATTAGTAATCAAATCAAGATATCTCTGTCTATAAATAGTTTCTTGGTCAGTAACACCATGAAATTTCTCAGGAAGTGGACGAACCGCCTTTGAGAGAATTTGGAATTCTTTTACAAATAATGTCAACTCACCATGTTTCGTGATAAATAAGTCTCCTATCACTCAGATATAATCTCATACATCAACGAGTTTTTCTATGATCTTAAAGGGGCTTCTTTCAATTTTATCAACTACTATGGTCTCATCTTTTCAAACAATGCTTCCCCCCTCCTTACAAGGGAGGGGTTTGGGGTGGGCTGAAGGTCTCCCAGTATTAAATTCAACCATATCTTTGGTAAAAGATACCTGAATAGCACCTGAGTGATCAAGAAGTTTTGCGAAAGAAAGTTTCCCAAAACTTCTATAACTTACGATTCTTCAAGCAGTCTTAAAGTCTCCAATGGCTCCGCTTTCCATTAATGTATCAGCATCTTTGACCTGTTCTTTTTTTGCAATAATATCATCAATATCTTGTTTTCCTCTATAATTATTCGCATAGGGGATAATCCCAGCATCTTTCAATGCCTGAATTTTCTTCATTCTATCTTGTGACTCTCTTGAATATTCCATACTGTTTATAATAAATAATAAATTCTTTATGTGTTATAGTATATTGTCTTTTCTTGTATCCCAGATTCTTATGACCTCAATATACAGTCAATGTATTCTGTATATAAATGTAAATGGAGTATTTGGGACAATAAATTCCCTTGCTTCTCATTGTAGTATTTTTCCTATATATGGATTGAGAGAAAGTAGCTCTACACAGACATCAAATTGGGCTAATGCTCTTTTAGTTCAATCAGGAAACACCGATACATAGTATTCATGTAGCCACAATAAATCTGACTTAGTACTTGAGAGATATACAATTTTCATGTCTATTTTAGATTAGTAACAATATCTGGGTCAGGAAAAGGTATCTCATTATTTCATCCAAGTGATGCGAACCATGTTCTCATCTTCTCATGAGAAATAAACTTTCACTCATCAGCTTCTATCAAAGCGGCATTAATAGCTACATGCTTATTTTTCCTTGATATAAGATATTTTTCAATCAACTCTGTAGTCAGTGCAGACGTTGAAATATTATCACTTTTTGCTACTTCATCAAGCATCTGTTTGACCTTTGAGTCAATGCGGATAGAAAGTGGAACTGTAGTTGTAGAATCCATATTATTATATTATAATGTAAACATATACTTACATTGTATTTTTAATGTTAGTGTTGTCAAAAAAACTATCTCCATAATTTGGAAATAGTTTTCATTCAAAAGAGAAATATGCACTGATTAGTTACTT
>CALDZW010000071.1 GCA_937944175.1 uncultured Candidatus Altimarinota bacterium | reverse complement strand
TGGAAAGATAGTATTTTATAGAAGTAGAAAATTATATATGAAACATAATTTAAAAAGTGTTGTTCAGGACATTATTAATTCAAACCATTTACTTGAAGATGGCTTATTTAATGGGTATATAAATACTACAGGTCTTGCTCTAATGCTTCAGCCATACATCAAAGAAAAACTTAATGATAATGATGTAAGTTTTGATTCAATCAAGATGGCACTTTTTAGAGCTGGAAAGAACATGAAGCTCCCTAGTAAGAAAAAACTCTTTTCACCAAAGAACCTCTATATCAAAAAGGATATTAATATTGCAAATATTACCTGAGATATTAATGCAAACAGAAAGAAATTAAGAAGTCTAGATAAACAAGATCAATATTATTTGAGTAAAATCCTTGGTGAAATTGAATTATCAATCATCTTTGACAATCATTATAAAGAAGAAATTTCTGGTATTTTTAGCTGAGAAGATCAAATGGAATTAAAAGAAGATCTTGTGCTTATTTGAGTTTCTGTTCCTGAATGAACACAAGAAACTCCTTGAATCATCTATAATGTTTCAAAACAACTAATGTTTCATTGAATTAATATTACACAAGTAGTTCAGACTAAAAGAGAATTTGCTGTTGTTGTTGAAGAAAAAGACATGCAAGATACTATTTATGTACTCTCTAGCATCTAATATCATCAAGTAATTCTTGAATGTTTTCAACATCATTAAAATGTCATAAATCTGAATATTCCCTAAATTGAGCTGAGGGGAATATTTTTTTATATTCTAAAAAATCAGAAAAATCTACTATCTCGTCATCTTTAGATGCATAAAAGTATATTTTTTTCTGGTTAAAGGTTGAAATAACTGTGTTTATATTAAGTGTATTGCTTTGAACACCAAAGCTTCCTAATATTTCCTTCTCCGAATCATTAAGTGGACATCAAAATAAAAATATCTTTTTAAAATTGATGCTTCTATTATTTTCAAGCATGTATTGTAATATAAAAATAGCTCACAATGAGTGTCATATGATGTAAATATCTTTATCTAAATACTGAAGTGTTTTTTCAAAAGCTGATTTCCATTCAAGATACACTGCTGAATCTGAATTTGGTGTCATCATTTTTATTACTTCATAATCATCTCAAAGATTATCTCAGAGATTTTTTTTCCAGTTATTTACTCTCTCTACAAAAGGATTGTAATTAACTCCTTCTGAAATAAACTCAAATCTCTCAGATAAAAATTTTTCTGATGAAAGGTTTTCTAAAGGAATTCCTCATCAAATAATAAGAATTTGTTGTTGTTTCATAGAATACTTGAAAGGCAGATAGAGTTATGTAAAAAATGATAGCTATAGTATAACTATTTTGAATGGTTCTCAACTTTTGCTTCAAGAAGTTTTGGAGTACTAAAGTCAATTCATAATTCTTTTTGATAAAATTGTAGATATTTATTAAGTAATCTTTCTGCTTTGATGATATAAAAAGGGCTTGAAATATCATAATAAAAACGATACTGCACTGCAAAGTCTCAAAATTTTACAATTTCAACTCTTTTAATTGAATTTTCTATAAAATATTTTCTTTGAATCGAATCAACCGCTATATTTTCAAGCATAGCATCCCAAGAATCAAAAAAAACTTTCTCAACGTCTTCTAATTTTTCTTTATAACTAACATATGCATCTATAAACTGAGGTATTTTACTTCTTTTTCATGCAACTCAAAGGCTTAAATTCTCTACTTTTAATTCTCTAAAACGTGAAGGCCTGAAAACAATTGGATGACCAAGAGCAAGATCAATAAGCTTTACTTCTGAAAGACTAATATTTTTTACCCAGGCCAAGATTCACTCCTCTTTAATTTCAACGACATTACCAATTTCAATCTGATCATGATGCAACATACTGATTCAGGCTACTAGATCTGCTGCCCAAACAGGAGCAGTAAATCACAAAAAAGCAAGAATTCAGGCAATTATCCCCCCTGACTGAAGGAGTGAATCAATCTCAAATACCTTAAATATAGAGATAATTACAATTACAAAAACTATAAAATTAATAATCAGTGTAAAAATATTTATTTTATAATCCCTTCTCACATATTTTGAACCAGATATTTCTACCTCTTCTCAATAAAAAAGCAATAAACGTTTCAATGTCCAAGCATGAACTATATATGCAACTAAAATTATAAACAATGATAGAATGATATCATTAAATAATTCTGCATTGATCACCAGTGTTATGACATAAGCACAAAGCATAAGTGTACTTATAAATCTCAGAAATATTTTTTTCTTTCTAATTTTTTCCTTCTCTTTATCTCATAGCTTCTTCTTTTCAATACTTGCTGTGTCTAAAAAGTTTACAATCCATCATGAAAAAATAAAAATAATCACATTAATAAAAACAATCAATGCATAAAAAAGATTAGTTTGAGTAAGAATATTATTAAGAATGAATTGCATATACTATATTTTTTTAGGGTGTTATTTATTTTTATTTCATAATGTTTCTGAGCATTCTCTATTTATATATCTATTTCATCCATAAGATTTCTTCTTGTTATATTTACTTCATTACTGACTTGTATTTCTTTTTTAATTAACTCTTTAGGCTTTTCAGTATTTTGTGGTACTTCAGAAGGTTTTTTCTTTACTGTTTGCCTTCCCTTTTTAGACTGTAATTTTTCTATTACTACAGGCTTCTTTTTTTTCTTTTTTTTCTTTGAAATAATTAAGTTTCTTGTGGGCATAGCTATTTTAATCCCTTGTTTTTTAAATCTCATCTTAATCATATAATTAATCTCCTGTTTTTGATCTAAATATTGTTCATAATCTTCAAGGAGTGAAAAATAAGTTATTTGAATATCAATTGAATACACTCAAAATTTATCAAAATTCACTCTATATTTTTCAATAGTCCCTTCTTGCCTATATCATTCAAGAATGTCTTTTATCATTGTTACAGCAAGTTCTACCTTATCTTTTGGTGTTTTTACCTGAATAGACAATGTGATTTCAGTTCTCCTATTCTCTCTTACCGTATAATTCTCTACAAAACTTGTCATAATAACCTCATTTGGTATCATTACTTGATGTCATCACTTTTCGATAATTGTAAGGTATGATATTCCTATATCCTTAACACTTCAAACAGTGTCTTCAATTTTAACATAATCTCCTATTCTGAAAGGTTTGTTCAATACTATTGTTATAGCTCAAAATACATTAGTTAAACTCTTTTGTGCCCCTAAAGCTAGAGCTAATCATCAAATTCATGCTCATGCAATAAGAGCTGACACATCATAGCCCAAATTAGAAATAATGGTGATCCCTCCTGTAACCCAGATAAATACAAGTAATATTTTTTTAATAATTGAAGAAAGATGGTTACTCAAATTATTTGCAAATTTCAATCTAAATACTCATCTCTTTTCAAAAATAACTATTACAAGATTACTTAAGACAACAAGAGCCACAATAATAAATACAGTGCTCACTATTCTATTTGCAATTCAAATATATGCTTTTGGAATAACTAACAATGTGAATCCAATATACAATGAAATTATATAATTAGCATAGGACATAAATTTTAATGCCATTCCAGAAAGAATTGGATATACTTTGCTACTTCTCTTTCTTCATAAATGAATAATAAATTTCCTTGTAGAACGAAGTATTATTGATAATACACTAAAAGATGTAAATACAGCAATGGCAGCTGAAAAATATGAAAAAATTAATTTTCATTGTGAAAATCAAGAGGCTAAATCAAACAGTTGTATTTTAAATAAAAAATAACACACAAAATACAATATCCCGAGCCCAACTAATAAATAATGTTTGAAAATTCTTCTAGTAAATGACATTGTATTTCTACTTTACTTCATAAATAAAATCTATTCTCATTGTAGCATAGAATAGTCTTAATAAACAAAAAAAGAGTAGCT
>CALDZW010000070.1 GCA_937944175.1 uncultured Candidatus Altimarinota bacterium | reverse complement strand
GAAAAATAAAATAGGGAAATACAAGCAAATTAATAAATTCTTGGAAGTACTTGATCATGCAATAAGAAAGAAATGATATAAGAAAGGAGATGAAGTGAGCATGCTTGATATGTGAAGTGGAAAGGGATATCTGACATTTGCTAGCTATCACTACCTAAAATCATCACTTTGATTCCAACCTGAGATTACATGAGTAGAGTGGAGAGAAGATATGGTAGATCTCTGTAACAGTATTTCAGATAAGGTGGGTTTTGGGTGATTGGATTTTGTACAATGAAGTATTTCAGAATATACAGCAACAAAAAATGATATTCTTGTTGCTTTACATGCATGTGATACAGCAACTGATGATGCAATTTATCAAGGAATTAGATCAGGTAGTTCAATTATTATTTTGTCTCCTTGTTGTCACAAACAAATCAGAAAAGAATTACATATTACTGATGAAATATCTGAAATAACAGCTTCAGGAATATATGAAGAAAGATTATCAGAAATGATTACGGATACTTTGAGAAAAATGTATTTGGAACTTCATTGATACTCAGTACAAATCTTTGAATTTGTTCCTGATAGCTATACTCATAAAAATACTATGATTACGGCTATTAAGAAAGATATTCCTATTAATACTGATAACATTACAAACAGAATTTCAAATTTTAAAAAGAAATTTTGAATAGAAAAATTTTATTTAGAAGAAGTGTTCAGGAATGCTGATTATACAAAGAAAACTCTCTAAAACTTACTTGAAAAAAACTATTTATTGGCTAAGCTAATGAATAGTTTTTATATATACTGACATACAAAATAACATGAAGATTGAAACAAGTACCCCAATAGTTTTTTTTGATACTGAGACAACAGGAATTCTAAAAGATGAAAAATGACAAACAAGCTCAAATGGATCACTTATTCAATTAGCATCAAGAAAGATCTCTTGAGATCAAAAAGATGATCAAAATCTTTTTGTACAAACAGATACTGAGATGCAAATTGGAGCAATGGCAGTACATGGTATATATCCAGATCTTCTTACTGAAAAATCTCAATGAAAGTATCTAGATGATCCTATGAGAAGTGAGATATGAGCACTTATGACAGATAATATTATAGTAGCTCATAACCTAGATTTTGACAGAGCCGTGCTTGATGATTCAAATATTGTATATGGAGACAAACAAATTGATACACTTAAAGTAGCAAAAACTCTGTGGTCAGAGGGAGTATTATATAATTCACAATGACAAGCTCCAGAATACGTGAACCTTCAATACCTTCGCTATTTTTTCGAACTCTATGAAATAACTGATTCAGAAGGGAATAATGAAAACACCACAGCTCATGATGCTTTTGGTGATGTAGTGGTATTAGAACATGTGTTCTATGGACTCTTTGATATTATCAAAAAACAGCTGTGAATTACTGATGAAGAGGTACTGACTATGATGCAAGAAATGACGGCAAAAGAATTCACACTTATCACCACTATGAGGATAGGGAAATATAGGGGTAAATCATTTGAAGAAGTTTCTAAAATTGACCCAGGATATCTTGAATGGATTTGTGGAGCGGATTTTACAGAAGATATTAAATATACCTGTCGTGTGTGGCTTGATGAGATAGAAGATAAGAAATTTTTTGGATAATAATCTATAAAATTATGTTAAAAGTACTACAGCTAATTACAATTTTAATGTTATTTAGTTTTGTTGGTTCTCTTGAATCTATAAAATTCTGAAATGCATTTAATGAAGCTGTCACTATTGATACTAAAACATGCAAGAGATGACAGACCTGATGAACTCCATGGGCACTATGATCTGGTCGTTATAAAGTGTCATGGCTCTCAACTCCTAGTACATGTATAGTTAATGTTGGTTATGAAATAGAAAATCCTAATTGGGATTGATTCCTGGGCTATAGATGTAAACTTTCTAGAGATACAAAAGAATATGTAATAAAAATATCGGAGCTGAATGATAAAAGTTTATGTACAAAAAGGAATCAATTGATTGACCCATATAGATTAATGTTTATTACAATAGTTTTCCTTTTTGAACATCGTTTATTGTTTTGAATTTGATTTATACTTATATTATCATTATTTGTTTGGAATAGAATAAAAAAGAGAAAGAAGTAAAAATACTACTTAATTGTTTTCTTATGACTCAATATATCAACAAAGATTTAGCCAAACAAAGATGTGTGTCCTTTTTTAAGCAATGACAGATGTACTATGAAAGAGAAGAGTATCTTGCTTCTTTTTCTATTTCATTTTTTGCCTTTGAACTCCATATAAAAAATCTCTTTGAATTTGATTCTCAGACACAAAGAAGTTATATTGATAAGTTTAAGTGATATTTGAAGTGAAAAGGAATAGATGAGATTAGGGAGATAGATTTTACTATACCAGTGAAATTTAGAGACATCAAATCTATCAAAAGTGTTGATAATACTGGGAGGATTTGAAGGACAATTAAAATTGATGAAGATTATATAGATTGGTTATTTCAAATTAGGCACAATCTTTTTCACTGAAATAAAGCTAATTATAAGAAAAAAGATGAAAGACTCTTTGAATATGGGAGTAAGTTGATATTTTCAATTATGAATAAGCTATAGCCACTACTGAGTGTTGTAAAACAACGCTAAAATATTAAACGTATAGAGCAGGATATCATAATTATTATATGTATTTTGCTTTTTTTTAAGGTTAAGTGTTATAATAGATGTATTAGTTCTCTTACCATGAAATATGCTTTCAGAGCTCCAAAGGAATAAAATTGCTTCTCAATTACAATGAAAATACCTGCTATACTTTTTTATATGGGTAGTTTTGTTTTTTGGAGTAAATTACTATTTCAATGAACTTTGAGTTATTGGGTTGAGTATCTTTACATACAAGTTGAGTTTTTCACTTCCTTATATTTTCTTCATTGTATCTAATAGTC
>CALDZW010000069.1 GCA_937944175.1 uncultured Candidatus Altimarinota bacterium | reverse complement strand
AATATAGATAAAGTAACTGATAATGTAGTAGTACATGATTGAGTAGAAAATAATATATGAAAAAATGAGAGTACAAGTATAGAGATAAAAGGTACATATGACTCATGTCCAATTTTAAAAAATCTACACACTTTTTGATATGAAAACAACTATCTTTCACAATTAAAAGATATTGATAATAGTAATATTAAAAACTTGATATTAAGACTTGAAAAAGCAGGAGTTGTTGATGGGACTGTGGAGAATCTTTTTGAATGAGATAGGGATATATCAAGAATAGAATTTATTAAAATAGTACTTCGTTCTCACTGTATAGAATATAGAAATGAAGATCCATCAAGTTTATCTTTTAGTGATATGGATAATTCAACATGGCAGGCAAAAGTAGCAAAAAAAGCATTTGATCTTTGAATTGCTGATGGAGATGTGACTCCTTCATGACAAAAAGTATTTAGAGCTGATGAGCAAATTTCAAAAATAGAAGCTACTAAAATTCTCATGAATATGGCAATTGTTCAAAAATGAGAACAATTGAAATGACAATATAGAGATGTAAATAAAACATGGCATAAGGGGTATGTTCAAACTTGAGAATATTTAAATATATTTGATCCGGAGATTGATAATTATGTATTTAGACCAGAGTCATATGTAACCAGAGAATCAATGATAGATCTATTATATAAAGTAACCAGATTATATAAACATAAGAAATTGATTTCACAATAAAATAATTACATTAAAAATCATCTATACATCCCTATAGATGATTTTTTAATTTTGCTAATGTATAGCAGCTAATTGTATGTGGACAATTGATAAAGCCAGAAGCTATTTTTTCTTCAAATTCATGAGGAGAACATTTTTTAATTTCTATTTCTTCCCAGGGTTCTAGTTCTTGTTCTCAGAAGATACAATTAGTAGCAACATAATATTTTATAAAACCTGTATCATAAGCTCAAATTATAGTTTCTCATATGTAACTCAATTTTGAATCTGTAATTCAAAATTCTTCATTAAGTTCTTTTTTCATATTTTCTTCAAAACTGTATTCTTCTTCATGTTTTCATGCTGAAAAATTATAAACAATTCATTCTGTTCAGTCTCTAAACTCTTTTCAATAATATAGATCCCCTTTTTTATCAAGAATCAAAGCCATAGTAGAATAGCTTCATAAAGAGTGTCCATAAATTGGGACTTCTTTTGTAGATCAGTCTCTATTTTTAAATATTCTTAATAGAACCTTCTTTTTACCATTATTATATATTTCTTTTTCTAAAACTTTCTCAGGTATATACATATTTATTTATAAAAAATATTAAAAAATGGTGAAATGGCACAGATAAATGCTCACATGAATTCTGTTTCTCTTGTGTAGATATTTTCAGTCCATGTTCAGATACATCCTTCTCAGTCCTTAGTTCTATGTTTTCCAGTAAGTTCATCCATAATAGGTCAGAGTTCTTCTTTGTTGATATAGAGTCTCTTTTGTATTTCTTCTGGTAATTCTATTGTATTAGAAAAACCATAGTGATGTTTGCAATTATTATCTATAACACATACCACTCATAGAAGAAACCCTTGATCTCATACAAGCATTCATCATCCTTCCATTCATATATAATAATCTGCTGTGTTTCAAGATGACTCTAATAAGTCTTTCATTCATTGGGCTCTATTTTTTGCTCATTTCATGTTTTCCTCTAAGCTTAAGGGCATATCTCACACTCAGCTTGAAATCGCTTCAGAAATAAATGTTATATCTTTTCAAGCAAGATGTGGGTATTTTTTACAGGCTTTTTTAATGGCCTGTATTTTTGGTGGTGATTTTGTTCAAATTGCCAGTTTCATAAGTGTATTATTAAGAAATATTGTGCAATGCATATATTAGTACTTTTCTTTTTATATCATTTTCTGTAATTTCAGTAGGAGGAATACCTATTTTATCATTATCAACATCAATTGATGATTTAAATGGTCATCAGGTGAATTTTTTGTCATATTCGTGATCTTTTATAATAATGGTTACTTCTCACGGAACAATAGTATTATTATGAAGAAGTTGGGTATTATTTATTGTATTAGGGAGAGAATACCATTGATTTTTCCTATTAAAACGACTTCAAATATTTTCTAGACTTCACTTTCTTTTTGTAGGTATGAGAGAATTCTCTCATAAACTAAATTGATATACATCCTCAGACGTTGCATTTTTTCATTCATGAAATAGCTTGAGTCTTTCATGAATTCAGTGTACACAGGGCCTACTAATAAAACTATATCAATGGCTATGGTCTTTAGTTTCTATCTCTGTATCTCCTGTATAGACATGTATGGTTATATCATAGCGTTCTCAAGTGCATAAAAATATTCTGAAGATTCAGACATGATTATAAACAATTTTCACAAGCTCAGGATTTTCTATAATAGATTTTACAAGAGATTTAATGTCATCTATAAACTTTTCTCATATATCTTCTTGTGAGAATTCTTTTCATTGAGTAATAGCAGATACAGAGTTGAGCATTTTCTGAAGTGATTATATATTTAAAAAAAATTAAAATAATCAAAAAAATCTTTTCTTGTTTTCAGGACTACTTTCTTCTTTGCTAAAATCTGCTTCATTTTTCCCACTTAATTGAAGAAGTACCTTTTTGAGTTCAACTCAATTAGGGGCTCAAGGATTATTGAAAACTATTTCTTCTCATTTTTGGACAATAATTGTTGGGGTTGATCTCACTCAATATTTTTGTGAAAGTTTAGGATTTGTTCAACAATTTACTATGATGAAATCAAAATCATCTCAGTATCTTTTTTCTGCATCTATAAAAAGGGGCATAAATGTATGACAGGGAGGGCAGGAATCTCAATAAAAATTAAGAATTTTTAGGTCTTTATCAGAACTAAAGGTGTTATTTATTGCTTCTATCATAGGAGGAAGGTATAGTTATTATTTACTTTTTTTATCTTTGCTTTTTGTTTTTAGAAGTTTGATTGGAAGAGTTTTTTTCTTCATTTTGTCTTGAATCTCCATGTATATCTTAATGGAGGTTACTCAAATGATAATCACTAATGGTCAGTAGAGTACTCACATAATTCAAAACAAGCTGAGCCCACTTAACATACTTAAAAATATCAGACTGTTATCAACCTTTGCATCATCAGAGACAAATCTACCACGAAGAACATTATCAACATTAGCAACTATAATTGAGTTCCAGAAGAATATGAGGATTGCACTGAGGTAACTTCAGGTAAGTACAAGCCATATGATTGCAGGAATATAGAGAAGTACTGTTCATACCATAGGAATATACAAAACAAATGATATCATAAATACTATTCATGCATAGGGAATACCTACCAGCATAAATGAAGCTGTGGTAAGAACTGCTTGTATAAGTGCTACAATAAGACTTCATTTTGCAATTCCTATTGTCATTTCCTGTAATCTAGATATGTACAGATCAATGACAGAGTTATTCAAAGGAATAATTGCTTTAATGGTTTTCTTGAATTTTTTTCCATTGATCAAGAGTGAAGTTGTAAGGAAGACATAGAGAATAACTTTTACTACAAAAATAGGTATTTCTTTCAAGATATTACCAACCTTAGCAACACTAAATTCTCATATTTTTTTAGCAGAATCAATAATGGCATCCTCTACAATTTTAAATTCTTTTTCATTATTTGTTTTAAATTTTTCTATTTTACTACTTAGTAAGTTTAATGCATTATCATTTGATCTTCATTCTTTATTGGTAAAAATTGAGAGTTTATTTTCTTGATTATTTTTTACAATTTCTTGGACTTCTCAGACTACATCCTGTACCTGAGTAAATGACACATATGATATAAAATAAAGAGGGCATACAATAGTAATAAATATTGCTATCCATGTGATAGATATTGCAATAACAGGTTTAGTTTTTTCTAGAAGCAACCTATAGAATCACTTACTAAAAAAAGCAGTAATTATAGAAAAAATAATCAAATTGAGAAATGGATAGGCAATCATTCAAAAGCTTATCACAATAAGAGCGAAGAAAATATAGCTTTTTTGTTGTTTTTCTAACTTCATAAAGCAATGTTGTATGAGATTATAATAAATGTATTATATGATTTTTCATATATTCTTCAATCAAAAAAGTAAGATAGATACTATCTTACTTTTTTGATTGTTTCTTCTAATTGTTTGATTGATGATATGGTATATCTTGTAAAACAAGGTCATCATCACATGCAGATGTATGGTATATACGATTCTTCAGCAATAATCTCATCGAATTCACTATCTCATACATATACTGCTTTCTGAGAAAAATTAGTATCTTCTGAGTACATCTCAAATACTTCTATGTGTTTAGCAGATTTTTCAATAACATCTCCTCACATGACCACATCAAAAATTTCATAGATTCAAGCAGATGTTAGCTTTTCTCTAATAGTTTCAATTGAGCTTCTAGAAGTAAGAAATAGTTGATAATTTTTTGATAATGCATTCAATGTATCAAGAGTTCATTCAAAAAAATCTTTGGTTGTTGAGTCAATAAGTGTTCAATCTAGGTCAAAAATTATGTATTGTTTTTTCATAAAAGGGATTAGGTAATTTCAGCTATAACTTCAATTTCAACTTTAGCTCATGCTGGAAGTCATGATACTGCAACCGTACTTCTTGCAGGCTTATGAGAAAAATACTCTCAGTAGACTTCATTAACAATTGCCCAGTCACCAATATCAGCTAGAAATATAGTTGTCTTCACTACATCTGATATATGTAAATCAGCTTCTTTTAGTACTTCACTAATATTTTTCATTACCTGAAGAGCTTCATTTTTTGTTCATCATTCAACAAGTTTATCTGTAAGTGGATCTAGTCATATTTGACCAGCACAAAATATAAGATTTCAAGTTTTTATAGCCTGAGAATAGGCTCAACAAGCTTTTGGTGCATTATCTGTCTTTATTATTTGCATATCTTTTTTTTATATGATATTATATTAATAATAGTAATATTTTTATAAATATAATCAAGTAGATATATGTGAGCTTATATAATTCATAATCCTGATTGAACCTTAAGGCCAAGATCCAGTAATATTGAAGATAGGCGAACAAAATGACCAAATTGATTTAGACAGACAGATTTTTGAAAAGATAAATATATAGATCAAAAATGTTATCTTGCAACTACAAATTTTGCAACTGCAAAGCATTTTTATAAAACATGTACAGGCAGGGATTTAACTAAACTTCAGAAAAAAGTCATAAAAAAGATGGTTGATAAAGAAAGAACAATAACTAAGAAAAAATAATGAATAAAATTCTATAACTATACCAGTAAACTAAAATACATTTCATCATTTGTGACATCAGCATAGCTAAATCAAAGAGACTGTATTTTTGATTCAATCTCTGTCCAATTATCTTTATTTGTAGTTTTGAGTCAAATAAAAACTGGAGCAGTGTTTTTTGCAGATTTCTTTAAATATTCAAAACGTTCAATATCATCATCAGCTCATAAGCAAGAAAGAAAATCTTTGAGTGCTCATGGCCTTTGAGGGAAAGTAACTAAGAAGTATTTTTTTAATTGTTCAAATCTGAGACTTCTTTCTTTTACCTCAGGAAGTCTTTCAAAGTCAAAGTTAGAACCTGAAATGGTAACAACAACTGTTTTTCACTTGATTCTCTCTCACATGTCTTTTAATCCATCAGCTGCTAGTGCTCAAGCTGGCTCAATAATGATTCATTCTTCTTTTAAGAAGTCTTCTATTGTAGAGCAAACTCTATTTTCAGGAGAAGTAAGCACCTCAAGTCAATAGTTGTTACATATTTCAAATGGTTGTTCTCATACTCTTCATACACTGGCTCAGTCCACAAAAGTATCTTGAATATCTACTGAAGTATTTAATCAATGATCAATACTTGTTTGCATACTTGGAGCTCATTCTGGCTCTATTCAAATGACGAAACAATCATTTTTTTCTAATGCATTTGTGGCTGATATGATACCAGAGATAAATCATCCTCATCCAATTGGACACAAAATATAATCAGCCTGTTTTCAGAGTTGTTCTAGTTGAGAATGAATTTCTAATCCTACTGTTGCTTGTCCACATATAGTTTGTATGTCATCAAAGGGATGAACAAACGTAGCTCAAGTCAGTTGCTGATATTTTTGAGATTCCTGAAGAGCTTGATCAAATGTATCTCATATAAGCCTGACTTCAACATGCCCTCAGCCAAATTGCTTAGTTTTGTATACTTTTTGACCAGGAGTTGTTACTGGCATAAAAACTACTCATTGTAATCACAGAAGTTTACAGCTTTTTGCAAATCATTGAGCATGATTTCAAGCACTTGCACATACTACTCAAGATGCTTTTTGTTCATCAGATAACTGACTCATCATATTGTATGCACCTCTGATTTTATAACTCCTTACATCATTAAGATCTTCTCTTTTTAAGTATATATTAGCATCATATTGTTTACTAAGTCTTTGAGAATACTGGAGAGGAGTAGTTTCAATGATTCCATCAAATCTTTTTTTTGCATCAGTAATTTGTTCTAGAGTCAGCATTTGTATAAAAGTTAAGTTATAAAAAACCTCTTAGATTCAATCTAAGAGGTTTTCATGATTTCTATTATGATAAAAATCTCTTAGATATGTCTAAAAGGAATAATAATCATAATAATGTTGTGCATTTGTGAAATCATATGTTTGAATTGCAATTACTTTTTTACAATAATAAGATTAGATATTTTTGCAAATAAAATCTTCTAGATTTTTTTAATGGCGGAAAGGATGGGATTCGAACCCACGGTAGCATAAAAACACTACACACGCTTTCCAAGCGTGCTCATTCGACCACTCTGACACCTTTCCAAAGAGTGTAACAGTATAGTATAAAAAAAATATAAAAAGTAAAAAAATTATTTTACAAGACTCAGTCAATAATTTTCATCTACTTTAATACTCTTTCTTTCTTCTTCTAATGCTTGAATTTCTTCTTGGTTCTCCATTTGAGTGAGGCCAAGGGAACTTTCAATGTCTTCTTGTATATCAATAATTTCTTTTTCAATTCCAGTTTTTTCTGAGTTCTTTCCGGAATCAGAATAGCTGACAGCAGATACTTGCTTTGAGCTATTAATAACATCTTTAAATTCATCATACCCACATGATGTCAGTATTCCTAGAAGGACAATACTATAAATAAATAATTTCATAGCCTCGTATATAATATAATAAGTAATTATATGTATAATATACTTCTATCTTAAGAAGAGGTTAAGAACATAAGTATTCTTATTTACCCAGCTAGAGCATCATCAGCAACTCTGTATTTAGGATCTTCTAATACATTGATGTCAATAATTTTGTGAGCATCTTTTATTAGTTTACGACAATCAGGAGAAAGATGTCTGAGGTGAAGCTTTTTTCACGCTTTTTTATATTTTCCTGTGAGGTTATTTATGGCTTCAATAGCTGAATGATCCATTACTTTGGAGCCAGCAAAATCAATGACAATTTCATCTGTATCATTGTGAATATCAAACAGATCTTTAAACTTAGTAATTGAGCCAAAAAAGAGGGGTCATTCTAAATTATAATGGGTAATGTTTTTTTCATCAATACTTCTTTTAGCTGAAATTTGCTCTGCTTTCTTCCAAGCAAAGACAAGTGCTGAAATTATGACTCAAGCAATAACAGCAATAGCTAGATCTCATGTTATGACCGTAATACATGTTACTGCTATCATAACAAAGGCATCACTTTTTGGTATTTTATTGAGCATCTTGAGTGTTGGCCAAGCAAAAGTACCAATTACCACCATAAACATAAGTCAGACTAAAGCAGCTAGTGGTATCATAAGAATAAGGCTTGTTCCAAATACAACAAAGAGAATGAGAAAGAGGGAAGCAGCTATTCATGAAAGCCTTTTTCTTCATCAGTTGGATATATTAATCATTGATTGACCAATCATAGCACATCATCACATGGCTCAGAAAAATCCACACGTTGTATTTGCAATTCCTTGTCCTATAGCTTCTTTATTTGCTTTTCATCTGGTTTCAGTAAGCTCATCAACAAGAGTCAAAGTCATAAGAGATTCAGTAAGTCAAATAACAGCTAATATTAGAGAGTAGGGAATTATGATGTAAAGCATATCTATAAAAGCTATTTGAATATTTGGAATATGAAAAGATGGAAATGCTCCAATGAGAGTATCAAATCAATTTTCTTTGAGATATGATGCTACAGTTCTTACTTCTTGAAGTGCAGGGACATACAAAACAAGGAGGGTAACAATAACTATTGCAACCAATCAAGAGGGCAAAGCCTTAGTCAGTCTTGGAAGATAATGAATAATTCACATAGTAAGCAAGATAAGCAATGCCATAATAATCATGGCCGTTCCACTAATCCATTCTCATCCTACTTTAAATTGTCCTACTTGAGCTAAGAAAATAATAATTGCCAGTCAGTTTACAAAACCAAGCATGACAGGATGAGGAATCAATCTAATGAGTTTTCAAAGTTTACAAACTCAAAAGAGTATTTGTATAATTCATGCTAGAATAACTGCAGCGAAAAGAAATTCCACTGAATGGCTCACAACAAGTGAGGTCATAACAACAGCCATAGCTCAGGTAGCACCACTGATCATCCCTGGTCTCCCACCAAATATTGCTGTGATTATTCACATGATAAAAGCAGCCCACAGTCAGACCATAGGATTCACTTCAGCTACAAAGCTAAATGCTATTGCTTCAGGAATCAGAGCTAATGCAACAGTTAAACCAGAAAGAATATCTGCCTTTATTTGTCCCTTTTTTTCTAGATCAATAAAGTTGTGTTTTTGGAGGTAATGAATTAGAAACATAAAATTGTAGTGCATTAAAAAGATATAAACTTACAGTGTTTATATGTATATTTTTTGAAAGTAAAGTATAAGTGTTCTTTTAGATCAATATCTTTATCTTTGTTCCAACTCACTCAATACTTTCAACTGAGATTTTCCAATTATAAATATCACATATTTTTTTAACGAGAGAGAGTCATAAGCCATATCATCAGATATTTTGGTGATTATTTCATCTGAAAAACCTTTCAAATACACTACTGAGTTTATCTTTTGGAATTCATATCCCAGTATCAGATATTGTTATTTCTCAGGAAGAAGATTCAACAGTGACACTTCATCAGGTTTTATTATATTTAATAGCATTTCATATTAAATTAGTGAGAAGAATGTATAAGTAATTCTTATTTACCTGAATTTCTGAATCTGCTTTTTGCTCAAAAATTAGACTTATATTTTTACTTTTTGCTACTTGTTGCATTCACTCAACAGCCCTAGATATTTCAGAATTGAGAGAAAGAGATTCTGATTTTGAATGAATTGATATTTTTGAAAGTGATCTCAAGGCTTGGATAATCTCATTAGATTTATTGGATTCTACTATTATTTCTTGAACCAAATCTTCTTCATAATTTTTTATTTCCTTCAGTAGTTGGCTTGATGAACTAATTGCTGCTAGTGGAGTTTTTAGCTCATGTCAGGCATTATCAATGAAATTATCCATTTCTCTTATATTTTCTTCAACAGGCTTGAAAATTCTTTTTATAAAATAACTTCCAAGAGCAAAAAATACTAAAGAAAATAATAAGATAAATAATAACAACATTCATGTGTCAGTGAAAAACTCATGACTGGTATATTCTCTTTTGATAAATGTAACTCAGACTATATCTATGAGTTTAAATTTGTACTGAACAAGATCAGCACTATAGCTGACTCAATTATTTTGAAGAATGAATTCATCAATATTAATATCATTTGCATCTCATATATTTGAATAGAGAACTTTTTTGTTACTTGGGTCATAAAAAATTACCTTTTGATCAAAGAAACTAAACTCTGATTTTCATTTTATAATAATATCGGCTACATCTTGTTTGCCTCCTATATCTTCAAAAGTAGTATTTGGATCTTCAAAAAGCTTTTTAGTGAAGCTGAGTATTTTGTTAATTTCAGTATCATTATTTGTGTTTTCTCATCAAGATTCTTGATTTTGTATAAAATTAAAAATTTCTTGAGATTCACTAGAAATGATTTGCTGTATATTCGTAACTTCTGATTTGATCTTGGCAGTATTGCTATAAAATTTGAAACCAAAAAAACTTTCTCAAACAACAAAAAACAATAATGCTACTATACTTGAGAGTATAATAGTGAGTTTCAAACGTGTATGTTGTAATTGTGCCATATGAGAAACATTATTTCTTTCTCTTAAATAAGATAAGTGAAGATAGAAAGAATACAAAGTATTTTTCTATTTCTGAACTTAAAGCTTAAGCAGAAAGATGTCCGAAGTACAGATAGAATTATGTGTCTAATCTAGATAGTAACCACTTCATTTCTTTGTTTTAATAATATCTGATCAGAGCTTTTTCCTTAGATATCATACATAGATATCTGTGTTTCTTGAGAGCTGAAAATCATCAAAATTTCCCCATACTTCTTCATAAATAGTTGCTCGATCTATTACTCTTCATCTATTTTTAGATAAATAAGATAATAGCTTAAATTCTAGATTTGAAAGAAATATTTTTTGACCGGTTTTAGCATTACTTATTTCCTCTTTATCATAGTTGAGTATATATTCTCAAATAGTCATTGCATTTATCTTTTTTTGAGTTCTCCTCAAAACTGATTGAACTCTTGCAATCAGGATTTCATAATCAAAAGGCTTTGAGACATAATCATCAGCACCAAGTCAAAGACCTTCTATAATATCATCATCAGTATCACGACTTGTTAAAAATATAATAGGGATATTATTTCACTGTTTTCTCAATTTTTCAAGCAATTCTCTTCCATTCATTCATGGTAATCAAATATCTAGCAATATTAAATCAAAATTTCACTCCTTTAAAATATCCTCTCATTCTTCAGCAGATCAAGCTACTTCAGAATCTATATCTTTGAGTGTTAAATATCTATTGAGATTTTTTGAAATAGTGATGTTATCTTCAATTATTAGGATGTTCATAATTTTTTTGTAAAGAGTAATAAAGCTAAATATTAGATTAATATGTAAGATTTTTATATTCAACATTACCTCAAAGTCATTCAGTGTTGAGAGAATGTAAGTATTCATCTGTAAATTGATATTCTACTGTTTTGATAAATGTTCAATCTCATCAAAATAAGTGTTCAGATTTAGCTACAGCAGGATGTCAGTTGTTGCATACCAACTTAAAACTATACATCTTCTCTCATATTTCTATTTTACAAGGTGCTACCTCTCATCATGTTACGGTATTATCATTAAGCTGTAATTTATCATAGACAGACACAGCTCAATCATTAAAAATAAAAAGATTGTGTTTGTAGTCTTTTTCACTATATCACATTATTACATAGAAATCTTTTTTTACAAAGATCACGGTGTTTGCAAAGAAGTTTCAATAAACATCGTCTGCTATTTTTTTATCTAATTTATATAATAGTTCTTCAGAGAATATATTTGTTTTGGCTTGATTAAATATTAGCTGTGTTATTAAGTCAATTCAACTATGAGCATCATCAATATAAAAATATTCATTACCTAATTTTTGAGTCCAAAAATTTCCTTCAAAATTATGAGATTCATTATATTTATAAAATTTATAATACTTTTTTTGGATTTCAGTTAGTCCTAAGAAAACCTTTCTACTTTCTGATTCACATTTTAGATATCCAAGAACTGTATATAGTTTTGAGTTATTTTTTTTCTTTATTGCTGAAAGTTTTTCACTTATTATTGAAATAATTTTTGTGTAGATTTGTTTTTGGCTTTCTTCTGATCTTGTTGATAACTTTGCAAAAAATGAATCAATTTTTTCTTTTGATTTTGAATAATCATATTCCATGTCTTCATTAATATCTTGACAGTCTAGTCTAACATCTGGTTGTATAATATCCTGTAATCAATTGGAATATGCTTGTGGTTGAAAAATAAATATAAATCAACTGATAATCAGAGATATAATAGTTGTCTTAATCAGCGTAGCATTCATAATGTTAGAAGTTATAAAATAAAATAGATGTATTACTATCTATGTAAATATTCTATAAGAATAGTGTATGAGCCATGTAAGAAAAGATTTTATAAATATATGTATTTCTTACAGCTTTTATATATAATTACAGTATAGTCTAAATACTGAAAAAGAAAAAATTTTAATTATGTAAGAGAAAAGTATGAAAATAAAGATAAAATTATTGTTGCTCTTTATACTTTGTATATTTCAAATGAATGTGACATCAGCTTATATTCAAGGCTGTGATGTAGTTGAAAATAATATTGTAAAATATGATAGTTATCAAAATAAAATAGATACTTTTTTTACTACTGTATGAAAGAAGGAGAGAGAAGTTCAAGAAAAAGTATATAAGAAACTCCAATCAAAGCTTACTCATTATCTAGATATAATTGATAAAAATAAACAAGAAAAAGCTTACACTGTTCTTTTATATATGAGCTGTATAGTACAGGAGAAATATTTACATATTCTTCATGAAGAAGGTAATAGTGAAGTGAATTTAGAATTAGTGCTTACAAATGTAAAAAAGAAAGCAGAGACCTATAAATTTACAACTATTAGAACTGTAAGATGAAAAATATTTTTTGATTGACCCATGCATGTTGTAGATTCAGAGCTTCATGAAATGTCATTATCTCAATTTGAAGAGTTATTATGAAACGATATTTCATTGAAAGATGTATTGGATAACAATTGAAATTACTGACTTTTAAGTGTATTTATTAAGAATAATTTCCTTTTCCTTAAAATCAGACATAACTTAGCATGATGAACATTTGATTCATATATTGTTATCAATCAGTGATGAAAAACAAGGGGATTCAGAGGAATTCATGAAGTTCAGAATATGATTGGATGAAAAAGAGAGTTTACTGATCGTGTAGTCTTACTTGATTGGAGTGATTCACAAAGTAATAAATCACATATATTAGATACACGTAATGAAGTTATATTTAGATATGTTGACAGTATAGATGATTTACAATGGTTTGTAAAAGATACATTCTGAATGGCAATGGTTGAATTAAGCAATAGATTCTGAGTAGTTGGAGATATGAGAGTATATGATTTTCAAGAGTGAAAGTATATAGAATTAGATGATAGGCATTGATTGGAATTTTTCTGAATGAACCTAAATATATTGTATCATAATCATAAAATATATAAAATAATTGGTGATCCTCATATAAAAGAGGCTTGTACAATACAGCAAATTATCCTTTCAAATAAAGCTAATAAAATAACTTTCTGAAAAGAGGAAACATGATTTTGTCAACAAGACTGATTTTTTTCATATAATTTTTCTTACATATGAGATTATCAAGATTGGTTAATATATAACTATTATGACAACATTGAAAAGCAAAACCTTGTATATGCTTTTGGGAATAAATATTATGAATGAGATAATTTTAATGAAGGATTAAATACATTTAAGAAATTATATACATTTGATGAATATGTTGAAATTAATGTAACTGATATGGTTTCATTATGATGAAGTAAATTGAAATATGTTGTTGAACTAAAATATGAAGGGTGAACATATGAAAAATATGAGGTAACCTCAGAAATTATATCATGAATGATTGCTCAGATTAAGACACTGTCAGTAATACAGCTTAGATAAATTATCGAATCTTAGAAAAAATTGATATGTATGAACTAAGTAAGAAAAAAATAGAAAAATGCATATTACTCTTACTCAGTTTTAATATATAATGGTTATTATATGATTACTTTAAAATTAATAAATAACATTTATGAAAAAGATACTACTACTTATTTGTTCACTGATGACACTATTGTTTAGTCTATTACAAGCTTTTGCAGGAGCTTATCATTTTGATGTACTAAATTATTCTGAGAAAAAACAAATTGAAAAGGTTTGAAATAAAGTAATTACCATAATTAACAATCACTGATGATGTGAATGAGATGTGTATACAAAAGTTTATCATAAGGTAGTTGCTAAAGTTGATAATTTTGTTCCATGAAGTAGAATGAAATGAATCTATTCCTATTTGCAGTATATGTTTGATAATCAATGGAATGGTTGTGTATGAATAGAAGATCAAATGGTAATGTCAGTGTTAGATGATATTGAAGAGGTAGCAGAAAAAAAGTGAACTTTTAAGAAAATGATATGAGCTGATATTGAAGCAAGACAAAACTCAATGTACACGTATTTTTATCACAATGATATTCTTATTAATACTATTGAAAATAAAGTGAAGAATGATGAAGAGCTAATTTTTGGAAATGATTACCCTTACCCAGATAATTACTTACACTCAATATATGCTATGAAAAAGCTTGATCTCTATGCATGAATATATCTTAATTGAAGCAGAGATATACTACTGTTTTCAAAAAAAGTAAATGATGGAGGAGTATTACATTATATATATAATACTAAAACTCTCCAATGGCAAAGGTTATCATGAATTTATGATATAAAAAATATAAAAGAAGGAGTACAATGAATATTTATTTTGTGAGACAATGGTAGATTAATGCAATATAATAAGGTTTGAGAGATAGTTAATATTGTTTGATATAATACATCAAAAATCCAAGATTTTCTTCTTGGGCTTGATGGAGAAATTAAGCTTCTATATCGACAGGATTCAGAATTATACTATTTACAACAATAGAGAGAATTTACTAAATTACACTTTTACAGTTATAGAGTGTAATTTTTTATTTTAGAATTCACTAATATCAATAATTTCTTCAGCAGTATCTCAGTTATCTAGAGTATAAAAAACTTTTACTTTCTTTCATATAAGAAGTTCAAAAGAATTGATTGTGTATCAGTCAGACTGTTCCAAAATATTTTGTACTGATTTTCAATTGTAGAGAACAAAATTTTGTTCTCATTTTTTGTTTTGGGTAAGCATGTAATATCATTTTTTTCATATATCTATTTGGATAATATCTCAGTTTAATAC
Organism: uncultured Candidatus Altimarinota bacterium; assembly: GCA_937944175.1. Taxonomy (GTDB): domain Bacteria; phylum Patescibacteriota; class Gracilibacteria; order BD1-5; family UBA6164; genus CALLPO01. Next base: position 4,126 of record CALDZW010000069.1, on the reverse strand, counting down.
ATGAAGTTTCAGAGTGTTTGTGTCAAAAAGAAGATACTTATTGTAACTCTCGTATGTCTTTGTAATAAGCATTAATGAGTTGTTACTTATTTCAACATAGGTTGCAGAATATTTATCTCTGATTTTTTTCTTTAAGTAAGTACTGTCTGTTAAAAGGTTGGTGTCATTTTCAATCACATTGTCTTCAAAATGTGAAGTATCAGTTGGAAGTGTGTTAACACGTATAGGTCAATAATAAAAGAAGGTAAACTGATCACTTTGAGAAATATAGAGATCTCACAATAAAACTTTGTCTTTGAAATAGATAGATTGCTTTTTGAGAAAGGATCTGAATTGTACGTCATCTATTTGATTTTGAATGATCCTACTTTGTACATTTATTTTATAGATAATATATTCTATAGTGAAGAGGAGTTTTTCTTGAGCATTATATTCAAACTGCAAGTCAGAAAGTTTTGAAGTAATGAGTTGCATTTTACTTATTTCTGCTTTCAGTATAGTAGCATTACTAGAAAGGAGGATATCTTTCTTCATTAATAGAGTATTTATGACTGTATCAATCCTTACAATAAGCTCATTATAACTTATGTCACTACAGGAAGCTATATACGATACAAAATCACACTGTTGTTTTACATGAGTGTATATATCTGTATCAGATATTTCTGTGTCTTGAAGTAATTCTATTGTATATCAATTATCTAGAGTAGAAATGGTAGTAGATTCAGTAATAGAGAAACTGAGATCTGTATCTTTGATTATTCAAAATCATTGGTAATAAATCTGTATGTTTTCTCCACGATAATATTTTGATTGTAATTGCTTTAATAGGTCTTCTGATATGAGATTAAATCAGTAATTATTTGCATCTTTGCTGAGTACAATAAAATCTCAATTAGTTCATACAATAAATACACACATGTTTTCTCATAAATTTTGAATGTCATCAACACTTTCTCTATCAATAAATTTATTGCATTGATCATAGCTAAGAGTTCAATTTGCTGTATTACTAGCATATGAATAATTACTACTCATCATACTTATTATTACTAATGAGACTACCAAAAGTAAAGAAAACATTATTTTCATAGAGAGGATTTTTTAATGAATATATTTATAATATATATTGCTCAGACTATTCACATTGAGTAGTAATAAAAGCTTTCATATTGTCCAGCAATGATTCATCATGAAAGAAAAAATACATAACTGAGTTTTTGTACTTTTTTCCAATTTTTTTTAAGAATTTTCTTTGAGAATGTATTTGATGTTAATAAGAGTATAAGAGCAGATATTTCCGATATTCTTGCTATCAGAGGAATGTCTAAGCTCCAATTATCAACACTAAAATAGAATGGAATATATCAAGAATTCAGAAAAAACTTGCCAACAAGTATCGTACAAATGATTATTGCAGAAAGAATTCAAAATGATTGTCTAAAGATAAGAAGTTTTTTTAACATAAGGGCAGACTTAGCTCCATAAAAATTTGCAACTATTTCTCATATTGGTCTAATAAGCATGACACATATAAGTGCATACCAGCTGAGATGAAACAAAAATCACTCAAAACTATACCAAAGCAAGAAAGGAGTATTATAAAAATCAAAGTATTTTGCGACTATGTAGATTCAAGGAATACAAAAAACAAATACTATCGAGAGCTGTCAATTAATTTTATTGTACATTTATTTATTGTGTAATAATATAAATCAAGGAGTTTGAAATATTCTTCCATCTTCAAATAGCATATACACTTCAACTCAAGGTACCTGAGCAATGATCTCTTTACATATGTTGAGTGGAGAAACAAATAATGCAGTTGCAATAATATCACTTATTGCAGAGGATTTGTGTAGTATAAAAAGTGTAGTTTTTTCTTCTCATAGCTCAAGTTTTTTATGTTTATTAACTAGATGGTGTCATCATTCAAATTGACGCTTGATTCAATTTGAACTTGCAATACTACAATTATTTAAATGTACAAATCCATAAGGAGTATCTTTATTTGAGGGGTTCTCTAATTGTACATTTATATTTCAAATAACTTTAATGTCTCATCAAAAATCAATGATAAAATTAGTGTATTTTTTTTCTAAATATGTAGATATCATATCTATAAGAAATCATTTTCCAACTGAACCAATTTCAATTGAAACACTATTTTTTAGAGTTACCAAGTATCTATCTTCTCATGTGTTTCATTGTTGATGTGATTCTAGAACTATATTCTTAAATCAAAAAGCCTCTTGTATCTTTTCTTTTTTTATTCCATATCAAGCATTTTCTAAGAAGGGAAGTATAGTAATGTCAAAAAATCACTGAGATAATACACTAATTTTTTCACAAAGCTTAAGTATTGAATAGAATTCTCTTTCAATTTCAGAGTATTTATTTTCATTAAGCTTTGATAAAAAGTTTCATTCAATAAATCGAGAATATTTCTGTTCAAAATTTTGTACAATTCTTGTACAAAAAATGAAATCATCAGAATTGATGACTTCATCTAGTATTTCAATTGTGAGCCTAGTTCAGAGAAGGTCTTTTGAGTACTTCATGAAAGAGAAACAAAAGTATAATTATTTAATTTGAGCTTTCATTGCTTTTTGGAAAGCTTCAGTTGTCAAAGATGAACCGCTAAAATATGTTTCACTAGCTTCTTTTACAGTCTTTCATACTACATCAGTAACCTTAGTATTAAACTGACTGAGGTCATACGTAGTAGCAGCTGTATTAATTTCAGTAATTTTTCCTTCTGAATCAAGTTTATACGAGATAACCATGTCTACTGCTCCTTTTGGATTTGTATAGTCTCCTTTTACTTCAATGAGTTCACTTCATGCATTTTCAGATATTTCAGTAACAGCTGAATCTAGGTTTGATACTGTTTCTTGCGTGACATCATTTACTTTTTCCTCTTCTTCAACCACTACCCCATTATCTTCAACTGGATCACTTTCTAATTTTATTCATTTATTTGCTTCTTCTGGATCAGCTACATTTGTATTTTCTATAAATTGTTCTTCTTCTTGTGGCTTATTCTTCTCTGAATTTTCTATAACATTATTTTCAGAATCATCTGATGGAGTATTGGCTGGTTCAGTATTTGAATTTACATCTATCGCTCATTCTGGCACTGCTTCAGTATTTGTTACTAGCTCAACATCCTGAGTTGCTTCAAGATTGTTAACTTCTTCAATAACTGCAGGATTCATAGAATGGTCAGTATCTTTAATTTTTTCTGTTTGTTTTGGCCCACAAGAAGCTACTAATACAAGAAGTACTAGAAATGAAATATATTTCATACATACATAAATTAATAATAATATAACTTCTTAAGTATATATATAATTTGATTATGTAAAGAAAATGACTATTGACAGCTAATATGTATATTTTATTATACTTGGTCTTTCTTGTAATCTACATGCCATACAATTTTCCATTGTGCTTCTGTGTCTAATTTTTTTATGGCTTCTTCTATTAAGTCTCAGACATTATGAGCATCATATATGCTAGTATTTTTTTCAAGCTCAAAATGAAATTCAACAAATTTGTTGTTATTTCATCAGAACCTGCTTTTTGCTTCATGAAATCATAAGATAATTCAGTTCTTATAGTAGGATTCTAATATTTCTATTATGTTAGCATGTTCATTCAAACGAGTATCAAGCAATATACTCACTCATTTTTTAATAATTTTTACTGCCTCATGAGTGATATACATTCATATAATTCCACCAATAACACCATCAATTATTACCATTCATGGAAATAAAAAGATGATTCATAGACTGCAAAATATAGCTATATTTGTATATAAATCTATTTGATAATGTAATGAGTCTGTATAAATAATCGTATTTTTAGTTTTTGTATACACTCTTTTTAAATATATAACCAGTCATCATGTAAGTACCACACTAGTAATCATAACAAAGATCGAATATCCAAGATAACTAATCTCTTCTGGAGTAATGATTTTTTTAATAGATTCATAAATAATAAATATTCATGAAACACATATTATCAGTCACTGGATTGTTGAAGCAATTGCCTCCATTTTTCCATGTCCATACTGATGCTCTTCATCTGCTGGATCTTTTGCAAATCGAATAGCAAA
>CALDZW010000068.1 GCA_937944175.1 uncultured Candidatus Altimarinota bacterium | reverse complement strand
AGCTTCTCTGGAAGAAACACAAATACTCAGATGGCTCAAATAAGTAATATAATTCCTCAAAATGAGATAAAGCTTCAAAGTCATTTGATTATTTTTTTGTTCTTTAAGAACTGCAATGCTTCAAATCATATATAGAGAATACATAGAAAACTTGCAAACAAAGATTTAGTTAGTAAGAGACAAAATACTAAAAATAGTGCTATTAATAATCTGAATTTTTTTTCTGTACTTGTTATGGTAGCATTATGGAGTTTTTGAATGACAAAAGGCAGTAATGCTACAAAGAAAATAGATACATAATTTGGGTGACCAAATGTAGAAAAAAGCCTATTAGAAAGGTCTCAATAATTATAACTGGGCCAAAAATATTGCCATATTCATATAACTCCAACACAGAGAGCAGAAGTAATGAGTATAGTAATAATAGAATGAAAAAAAGGATGAACAGAAGTGTTTCCAGGGTTTTTATTTCAAGAGAATTCTACTTTCTTTGATGAAAAGAGGGAAGAAAAAATAATAAATAATAGAAATAAATTATGCCACATAAAAAATCCATGTGACTTGGTATCATTTCAATAAAAAGAAAGAAAGGGAGTGATAGAAAAGAATGTACTTACTATAAGTAATCAATATAACACAAGAAGTATGATTGAAAATTGCGGGAGATGAACTTTTTTGAATAATAAATTAACACTGAAGATAAGAAAAATCAATGATGTCCAGATATTGAAAAACATTACTTTAGTGAATTCAAAATTTCCAGACACTGGTAGTCAAAAAGAGAATCACAAGAGGTCTGTGATTCTAGAATTAATAAGTGGGAGCAAGAATATTCATATGAGAATAAGAATGTTCAGAAACTTTTTCATAACTATTTAAGGATGTTATCAAAATCTGTGAGGAGTTTCTTATCTTTTATTCAGAGAGAAGATGTTCAAGTAACTGATATTCAATCTACAAAACTAGAAAGCTGTGTAATCATTGTTGAATTTATAATTCATACTGATCAGCTGAATCAATATCTTAGATAACTGTGATCATTTTTGTTATACTGAGTTAGGTCAATATAGGTTTCATCTTTATAGAGATAATACACTACAAGAAAGTGTACTCCATTTTTGTTTGTGACAACTCAACTTTTAACACTATAATCATCATATTCTTCATCTAAGTCATCTTCAATCATATGTAGATATTCAGAGTATGGGTTTTTCAAGAAGTCTAGATCCTCTTTTCATTGATCAGAAATTTTAAATTCAATTCAAGAAAAAGCAATAGGGTAGAGTTTGTCTTTTCATTGAATAAAGAAAATATTATCAACTGCTGAATAGGAACTATTTCTTGGTATTATTCAATACATTCCTACAAATGAGTTAGGATTGATACTAATACCATACATTGATAGTGGAGATTGTTGAGTTCACTCTACTGGAGTATATGAAATTCATCTCATATATAATTTCAATGCATCATTAATTCATTTTTTGTATTGTAGATTTCAAAGAACCGAAAATTCCATTCAATTTTCAATAAGTTCTAGATAAATATCTTTTGATGCAATATCTATTTCTATATAAACAAAAATTTCTTTTCATTTAAGTGTAATTTTTTTGACTATAGTCTTAAACTCACGAGTACTTTCTGATTCATCTTTAGTGAGCTCATAGAGTCAATTAACTATACTAAAATCTGTTCAGCCTATTATTGAATTTTTAAACTGGATTTGAGTTTTCTTATCTGAATGAATCAAATCATAGGCAATGAGTCCTTGTGTAGAAACCTCATTATAATCTGAAATTTTGTATCAAAAACTTGATAGATTTGTAGCAGTGAGTCAATGATCTTGTATATTGTTCTGGCGTAATGTCGTTTTCTTCTTATGTATAAATGAAGTAAATTCTAATGGAATTTCTTCTCAATAGTATATAATATTTCACCTCCTATCAATAAAATCATGTATTTCATTTAAAGGAATAATCAATCATAGTGTTGTAAGTCATACTATTCAAGCTGAAGGTATTCATACAAATAAATTATTTTTATTAAATGCTCCTCATCCAGAATTTCCTGAATCAATATTAGCATCTGTTTTATAAAAACCTTGAGTGAATCATGATACCTTTCATGTTGTAAGAGTAATGGTATCATTACCATTAGCAGGGTATCCAATAAGCTCTATATCATCACCTATTCATAAAACTCATTTTCAAAAATCAACTGCCTGCATTCATACTATACTATCAGCTAACTCTAAAACAGCTAAATCTTTTTCTATATTTATATACAAAAGTTTTGCAGCCGTTTTACACTCGGGAGCTTTTGTAAAGTCAGTTGTTTGACAAACCTCATAATTTCAAAGAACTTCGTTATCTTCACTCAGTACCACATGAGCATTTGTAAGAATTTTATTTGATCATATATATACAGCACTCCCATGACTATATTCATAAAAGTAGTTCTCTAATTCTGAGTATTCAAAAGATTTAATTTTTAGTATTGAACTAATATTTTGCTCTGTAGTTTTAGCTACATATTGTGTTCATAGCAACTCTGCTAGTTGTCTATCAGAAGAATTTCAATAAGCTATTCAAGCAGAAAGAAGAGTAAGTAACAGTGCTATAATAGTTTTTTTAAGCATGGGATTATTTGAATAATTATATTATGTAGTAACTTCTTCGGTTTCAGTTTCACCAGAGAGTCTTTTATTTACTTCATCCCATACATCTTTAGGAATATTTTTTGCAATTTTAACAGCAGGATAATTCTTTGCTGCTAAGAATGGTCATCTTCTTGAATTTTTAACAACAAGCTCTTCTCAAGATTCTTCATCAACAAGCAGTCATTTACTTGTAAGAATTTCTTCGAGAATTTCATCTTTTTCAGATTTAATTTGTCATATCCGTTTTACTTCAGGGTATTCACTACTTGCTAAGAAAGGGCCAAATCTTCAAGTCTTTACTACAATGGTTCATCAAGCAGGACATGGTTGTCACTCATATTTCTTTTTTAATGCTGTCATTGCATTTTTTTCTTCTTCTGGTTGGTCAACAAAATCACATTCAGGATATCCACTACATCCAATAAATTTTCATGCTTTAGAAAATCTATATATAAGATCCTCTTTACATTTTGGACATTTTTCCCCAGTTTTCTCAACTACTTTTTCTGCATTAGCTCAGGCATCATCAAGCTCTTTTTTTAGAGTTCCTGACCAGAATTTCTCAAGCATTCATGAGTATGATTCTTTTCACTGAGCTATATTATCAAATTTATCTTCTACTTGTTTTGTAAACTCATATTCCATCATTTTTGGAAAATATTTATCTAGAAAATCTGTTACTGTAAAAGCTGTTTCAGTTGGAGCTAAATGCTTAGTCTGCATTTTTTCAACATAGCCTCTATTAATAATTGTATCAATAGTTGGAGCATATGTTGAAGGTCTTCCAATTCATTCTCATTCCATTTTTTTAACAAGTGATGCTTCAGTGTAACGAGCAGGTGGTCTTGAAAAAACCTGTGTAGCCTCTAGTTTTTTTGTGCTAACACTATCTCAGATTGATAATTTTGGAAGCATTGAATTATCTTCTGCTTCATCACTTTCATCATCAGTTCATTCTATATAGAGTTTCATGAATCCATCAAAGGTGATAACTTCCCCTTTTGATATCCATATTTGATTGCTTGCTGCTTCTGGAGTGAATGAAAAAGTTGTTACTTCCACAATTGCATCTTTCATTTGAGAAGCTAATGTTCTTTTCCAAATAAGTGTATAGAGACGTAATTGACTAGCATCAAGTACTCATGCTAGGCTTTCAGGCGTTCTTGATAGATCAGTTGGTCTAATAGCCTCATGAGCTTCTTGAGCACCTGCAGATTTAGTAACAAAATCTCTTGATTTGTGGTATTCTTTTCCAAATGCTTTCAGAATTTCGTCTTTTGCTTGATCTTTAGCAAGCTTAGAAAGATTCACACTATCAGTTCTCATATAGGTAATTAATCATTCTGTTTCTCAGTTACCTAAATCCATTCATTCATACAGTTTCTGAGCTATCATCATCGTTTGCTTTACTCAAAAACCACACTTTCTCGCAGCTTCTTGCTGAAGTGTTGAAGTTGTAAATGGAGCTTGAGGTTTTCTAATAGAATCTTTTTTTACTGAATCTACTAATTTAAAATCAAGATTTTCAGTAGAAGATAATACTGTATTTCATTTTTTATTTTTTCACTCCTTCAATGAATTGATATCACTATAGAGAGTTGAAAGAGTTTTTTTAGCATCTTCAATAGATTTGAATTTTTTTACCTTTCCATCTACCTTTGAAAGTTGAGAATTGAAGCTATACTTTCTTTTATCAACCTCACAAGTGAGTTGAACAATTATTTTCCATGATTCAACTGGTTTGAAATTTTGAATCTCTCTTTCTTTTTCTACAATAAGCTTTACTGCTACTGACTGCACTCTTCATGCAGATAATCATTTTCTTACTTTCTTCCAGAGAACAGGTGATACCTTATATCAAACAAGTCTATCAAGGACTCTTCTTGCTTGCTGAGCATCTACCATAGGGATATCTACATTTCTAGGATTTTCTATACTATGAAGTATTGCCTTTTTAGTAATTTCATGAAACACAATTCTATCAACCTTTTTAGGGTCTTGATTCAAAATATGACACAGATGCCACCCAATTGCCTCTCATTCACGGTCCTCATCCGTTGCTATCCATATTTTAGAATGAGTTTTTGCTAATTTTTTTAGATTATTTACTGTTTTTTTCTTATCATCATTAATTCCATATTCAGGCTCAAAATTATTTTCTATATCTACTCCGATACTCTTAATAGGAAGATCTCTAATATGTCCCATAGATGCGACTACTGTATAATCTTTCCCTAGAAATTTTTCAATTGTTTTCCCTTTTGCAGGTGACTCTACGATCACTAAATTTTTAGCCATTTTTATAGTTTTCTTATATAATAACCCTTTCTGTCTTTCAGACATCTTTCCCTTAATTCTAATGGAAAGAAATGTTGAAACTACTTTATAGTAAAAAATAGTTGAGTCAAAAAAAAATCACA
>CALDZW010000067.1 GCA_937944175.1 uncultured Candidatus Altimarinota bacterium | reverse complement strand
GCATCATCATTTGATAATACCATAGCTATTTGGTTTGGAAGATTTGCATCATCTAGCTCAACATCATGAACTTCTTTAAAAGCTTTTTTAATCAACGTCTTTTTAGCCAGAGTAAATGTAGCATCTACTTCTCTTAATTGTACCCTCAAAGCTGTAACATCTTCAACAGTCAACCCAGTATTAGTTGTAAATCCAACACTATTTGCATCTGTTATAAGTGTTTTCAGATGAGCTAGTACTTCTTCTTTTTTTGTTCTAGTAAGAGCCATTTGTATAATTGTAACTAATTAAAAAATCCAATCTTGTTGATAAACAAAAAAGGATTTATTTTCTTAAAAATTGTATTTAGAAAATGTACTTTTGTTGTATATCTCGGTAGGTCTTATGTGTGCCTACTGTCTTCAATAACTATATAAGTACAAATAGTATAGTAATTTTTAGGATATGTCAAAAATTTATTTGTAATTATTATTCTTATATGATAATCTTAGTTTAATTATACAATAATTACTAACTGTTATAAAAATGACTGATGAAAAGATTCATGTTATCATGAATAATGAAGGTGCAAAAACAAATCTTCTTTTAAAAGAAAAATTACAAAGAGAAGATAATGCTCGCAGATATAAAGCTATAACTAAAAATATCCCTTCAGGTGTAAAAATTATGACTAAAACAAAACAAAATAGGAAAGCAGTAATACAAAATGGTACACATTGATTTTGAATAAAAATCACTGTTAGTGATTATTGAGATAATGAGTTTCAAACTCAATACTTATATAGAGACTGATTGCTTCAAACACGTGTTTGAACATCTAAAATAAAAGATGCAGCAATTAGTAATATTAAAGACCAAGATACAATTCTATCAATGATTGAAAAAATGATGGAACCTATAATCAAAGACAAGACAGAAGAAATAATTAAAAATATTAGTAAACTAGATCGTTGAGAAGTATTTGCTTAAAAATAAACATACAATTGTATGTTTATCTTTTTTAAACATATAACTTTAATTATGCAATAGACCTGAATAACATGTCTTGAGCTTCAATGAATTTAGCCATATCCATTCTATCTTTAGAATTAACACAAATTTACATTTGCGATTAGTCCCAAATTCAGAAATGAAACGCAATTTTTAGAAAAATAAGAAAGAGATATACTAATGCTGATTAGGGTGTTACTATACTTTTTGATTCTTTTCCTAAAAATATGTGAAAACATTTAACCTTGCAAGATAGACAAACAATAGAAATCCAACTGATGCGATGAAGTACACAAAAAGAAATAGCAACAGTCCTCAAACGAGATCCCTCAGTAATAAGTAGAGAAATCAAAAATCATTCTGTTAAGAAAAGATGAAGATGAGTACTGGAATACCTAGCCTTAGAAGCTGACCACAAGGCATATGTTAAGAGATGGTGAGCTAAGACCCATTCAATGAAGATTAATATGAACACAAGATTAAAACTGTTCATTATTTCAGAATTAGAAACAATAGATAAAATAACCTCTCCCAAGAGTATAGCTTTTGAATGGAATAATAAACCTGATGAAGATGTAACTATTACTCATGAGAGTATTTACAAATGGTTAGAAAGACCAGAGAATGACAAATATAGAAAACACTTGCTCTACAAAAAATGATACAAGAAAACTCCTCGTGTAAAATGAAGTAAAATTATTTGAAGAGTGTGATTAGATAAAAGGTCTGATAAAGCAAACAACAGGACTGAAAATGGGCATTTTGAAGCTGACCTTGTGGTATCAGGGAAATGAAGTAAAGCTGCTATTCTTACCTTGGTTGATAGAACAAGTAGGCTTCCAAGAATTCACCTCCTTAAGGATAAGTCTAGTGAAACTATTATGAATATAATTACACTTGAAAGAAAAATTTTATGAATTAAATCAGTTACTTTTGATAATGGCATGGAGTTTGCATACCACCATATGCTCCATAAAACATGAATTGATACTTTTTTCTGTGAACCTTACCACTCACGGGAAAAGTGAAGTATTGAAAATTTAAATAGGATAATCAGAAGGTGGTTTCCCAAAGGTACTGATTTTGCTCAGTACACTCAAGAAGATATAGAAAAAGTCTGCAAGATAATTGCAGACTCTCCTAGAGAAATACTTGATTTTAGATCATCTAATGATGTTCATTTCCCATTAATATGTTAACAGGCTTTGAATATTATATCTTTTCCTTATAATTCTAAAAATTACCATTAGTATTTCTCTTTCTAAATTTTTCAAAAATTGCGTTTGGGTGTTGAATTCAGCATTATTAATATATTATTTTAGTATATAGTTAAACTAATAAAGTCAACTCATTATTTGACAATAGTTATTTTATGTGTCATAATATATTTGTAATATTAATTACGTTTATTTACTAACCAATATTACAATGAGAATAATTATGACAATGATACTGACAGTTATTGTAAGTGCTATTATGTTAAGCACTTCAGTAAATGCAGCTCATGCAGTAGGAACAGCTGAGTGATCAGAAGCTATTGCAATAGTTGAAGCAGTTGCCGAATAAGCACACTTTGACATTATTAGGATAACACCTAATTACATCACATTGAAATTCAGAAGTAACTATTTTATTTCTCAATTTACTTTGTAACCAAACCAAAAAGGCAGAGTTCAGATCAAACTGAAAGCTGCTTTTTTGTTCGTTTTATAAACATATTAGCATGATAAACATAATAATATTTAGTTGTTTGACTTATTTTAAAATATACGTCATAATACAGAAGTAATAGAATTTACTATTACTTCTTTAACCAAATTATTATGAGAACAATTCTATGGTTTACCAGTCTATTTGTAGTAAGTGCAGTTATATTTTCAGCTACAGTAAATGCAGCCAATAATATTGCAGACAACTACTTACATACTGCAGAACAAAGAGATACCATTGAAGAACTTATGTTAAAATAAGTCTCTCAATTTCACATGTACATTCAGAAATATGTATTTTATTTCTCAATTTACTTTGTAACATCAAAAAGTCTCCATTCAGATAGTCTGAATGGAGACTTTTTGATTCATGCTAACTATCTAAGAGTGAGATAAGCTCTTCAAGCATGTGCTTATATTTAGCAAATACTGTAATATTAGTGTTTGACACATGGTCCACACGTTCTTTTGTAAGAGAAAGTTCTCACTTCAAATTATCATCAATATCTTCTCATAGTAGATTCTCTAGCTGGATTATTCATCCAGAAGATAAAAGTATATTCTTAAAAAGTTTATAGTTTAAAAATATTAAATAATAGAGATGATTTCTCATTTCTGGATTACGTTCTAATTGTTCTGTAAGATATCATCTCTCAATACTATCTACACATTTCTGTAATTTTTTTAGATTAAATGTTAAAAACTGTTGTGCTAAATATTTATCAGTAATGATAGTACTATTAGGGATTTTTAACTTATCAGTTATTAAATCAAAGATATAATCATTTGCATCAATATCAGAGAAAATAGGATAGAATTTATAAAAAAAATTTGTATCCAAGAATCCATCAGCAAACAGATCTACTTGAAAGCTAGGAAGGAACAAATGCTGTTTTTCATAGTAAAATAACAATTTTATTTTTCCTCAATTAAAAAGCATTTCCAGAGTTTCAAACTCTGTAAATACTTTTTTTTCACTTGAGAGATATATCTCCTCATACTGTAAAAACCACTTTATTTCATGTGCTATTGATTCATATTTTGCCTTATCATAGCTTGATTTTTCGCCAAATGGAAAGTTCAATTTATATACTGTTAGTATATTATTCATTGGTAATAATGTTTATCTTGTCTGGTAAATTATGCTGTTTTCTTTCTTGTAGTTTTTCTTGGTATTTTTTTAAGTAGTTCACTTACTTTTTCTTCTCACATAGTATTCTTTGCGGCTTCTACCATAGCTCAAATGTTAGCACCACCATTAGCAGAGAATAAATCCATAAAGTTCTTTACTCATTCTCAACCATTTGCTCCTGTTGAAATAACTTTTACATCTGCTTTTGAAAGGGCTTTTGCTTTTTCAAGATCAACTATTTCAGATAAACTCACATCTAATTCTTTTTTCATAAAATCAAGTGATGCTGCATCAAAAGTATTTAATGCCTGTGCCATTTGTGTTTTATTTTTTGCTTGTGCTGTACCTATATAGTCAATCTCTTTTGCTTTTGCAATTCAAATTGACTCAATTCTTGTCTTTTCAGCACTTGCTTGAAGTTCTACTTCAATTTTTTCTGCTCCTGCTTTTAGTTCAATTGCTTCTTTATCAGCTTCAGCCTTGAGTCTAATTTGCTCTTTTTCTGCTTCTGAATCAATAATTACTTTTTGCTTTTGTTCATCAGCTTTAATAAGCTCAATATTTTTAGCAATATCTGCATTTTTTTCTTCTTCTACTTGTTTTACTGCTAATTCTCTTTCTTTTGTTATTTTCTCTGCTTCATAAAGCTTTTGTTTTGCTTCCTCCTTTTGGATTGCAAGAATTCTCTCTTTTTCAATTTCTTGATTTTGAGTCAGTTTTTCATTTTCAATAACCTTAATTTCAGCATCTCTTTCTGCATCACTTGCAATAATATCAGCAGCTGATTTTGCTTTTGCTGCTGCTGACCTTGCTTCAGCAAATTTATTTTCTTTTTCAATAGTTGCATTTTTTTGATTCTCTGCAACCTCAATCTGAGATTCTGCCTCAATTTGAGATCTTTTTTTCATCATGATATTTGTAACTACCTGTGATCATTCTGCATCTCTAATATCCATAAACTCAACATTTTGAAGCTTGATCCCCCATGATTTAACAGCTCAAAGTACTTGACTATAAAATTCATCTTTAATTTCAACTCTTGATTCCATTATCTCAACAATATCTTTTGAAGCAAGAACCTTTCTAACCACTCATTTGAGAGTTTCATTAAGTTGATCCTTTAACTCCCCTATTGTATATACTTTTTGTGCTGCTGTTTCTGGAGTTTGAATTTCAAAAAATGCTGTAATATCAACTTGAAATGGTACCTTCCCAGAATCATATGCTTTATAATCATTCAACTGCAGGTCAAAAATACTCAAAGGAAGTTTTTGAATACTGACTCATACGACTGGCACCCATGAAGGCCATGCAAGATACGAGTTACCATTTTTTCATTCATTCACACTTTTTCAGTAGGTAACAGATTTTGAAGCCTGTTGCACTACATGTGCTTCATTTGTTGGAACTACTTTTCTTAACTGTGTTACAATGTATAAAAATAATAATACTCAAATAACTGGTATAATTGCTAAAAATCCCATAATTCATAAAGTTATCATATAAAATGTCTTCTTTCCATAAAAATCTATTATTTCCTTTTAAAAGAAAGACTTTGACTCAAATATAATAACGTATTTTTATACCACTTAACAATAAATGCTCTCTTTTTATTCGCATAAAATATTGCTGTTTTAATAGAATATATCTTAATATAGTTTTAAGGTTCTTCACTATATTCTATATACATCAGTGTATTAAACTTGTAAATTATTGCTCTCAACTATAATACATTACTATACATCTATAATAGTAACAATACCAACATATGTTTTCATGAATTATTGAACAAAAAGCTAAAATACTCTCTATTGATAAATGAAATATCACTGTAGAAAATACATTTAATGAAGGCCTACAGATCTGACAAAGTATAGCTCATGATTGAGCTTGTATGACTATTACTGAATTTGATTCAGAAAAATACAGCTTCTTTGCCATGAAAGAAAGTTTTAAAAAAACTAATTTCTGAACAAAAAAAATCTGAGACTATTATAATGTAGAAAGAAGCCTGAAATACTGATGAAACGTAGATGGGCATTTTGTAACTGGGCATATTGATTGTATGTGATCTGTTGATAGCATTAATAAGCTCACTGATAGTTCATGGATTATAAGAGTTTCTTTTCCAGAGAAGTTCTCAAATAATATTATTGAAAAATGAAGTATCACTATTAATTGAGTAAGTCTCACTGTTGTTAATACTTGAACTAATTTTTTCACAGTATCAGTAATTCCTCTTACACAAGAAATTACAAATATTTGATTATTCAAAAAATGAGAAGTTGTAAATCTTGAATTTGATATGATGTGAAAATATATAGTGAATTATATGAATAACATACAAAAATAATGCAAAAAATCTCCTGAGGAGTCATTCATTGAAAGGCACTTGCTAGAAAAATATGATTCCCTACAGCTAATATTGCTCTAGAGAATTGAGTAGTTGAAGATTGAACATATAAAATCAATATTATTTATAATGATAATGTATTTTTATGAGCTTGAGTTTATAGAGAAAAAGAAAAATTATTTGAAGCTCATCTCTTTAATTTTGAATGAGATCTTTATTGAAAGGTACTTGAAATTATTATTTTAGAAAAAATTAGAAATAACAAAAAAATACATTCTCTTGAAGAACTCAAAACGATGATACATGATGACATTAAATATATCACATCACACACTTTTTATTGAATGACTTTTGGTACATTTGATAAATTTCACCCATGACACAAATATTATCTATCTGAAGCGAGAAAGCATTGTGAAAATCTTATCACTGTTCTTAGTACTGATATTAATGTACAAAAGATTAAGAATCATGATACTGTTAATAGTGAAATTACAAGGAAAAAGCATGTAGAAGAATCAAAGATATCTGACATTGTTCATATATGAGAAGAAGATGATCACCTCAAATATATTAGAGAATATTCCCCTCAAGTAATTATTCTCTGATATGACCAAGAATGATTTTTATGAGAATTACAAGAATATATACAAACATATAATCTTGATACTGAAATCATCAGACTTGATTCTTATAAACCAGAAATATACAAAAGTAGTAAAATATAGTCTTACTGCTTTTGTATATTACTTAATTTTGAATAGAACCTTATATCAATGTCCTAGCTTGCTATGTAAGTATTTTACTTTTTCATCATCAGATGATATTTGCTGAAGTGCTGGAAGGTATGGTGCAAGATATGTATACTTTTGTAGATTGTTATTTTTGAAAATTTTTACAATCTCAGTGTAACATGAAATAAGTTTGTCAGTTCGCTTTTTACCAGCTATTCACTGGGCATTATATGAGTTATAATTTACTCATCAATATGCTAAAAATTCATCAATACTTCAAGATTTCTTATATTTATCAAGTCATAACTTGAGACATACACTGTCAGTATCTACTAGTTCTAAATTTTGCGAAGAAAAAGTCCTAAGTAAGTTCTCATATCTTCTGGTTAAATCTTTTTCTGGGGCCTTATCAATAGTTGCAGCATTTAGGTCAACTAGCAAATAATTAATACCTAATTTTTTTAAATTATGTACTGTAGTATCTGGAGAAGTACTATATACATATTTATCAAATTTATCTACCAGAGAATCTTCCAACAGGCGTTTGTTATTTTCAGAAATATGATATTTAAGAAATGTCCCAATTCTATATATCCCTTGTGTATTTTTAAACTCTTCCGTTGGATGAAGAATTCATTTGTAGACTTTATCAAGAGATTGTTGTGCTTGAATTTTAATTTTTTGATCAATTTGGTTTGATTGCTGTAATCAAATGAGTACAGCCTGAATCTTTCATATATTTTCATATGCTGTATTTACTTCTAGATATTTCTGTATTTGTTTATTGGTAATATGAGTATCAAGAAATTTCTTTTGCTTCTCTTCAGATATATTCAAATTAAACAATATAGGCAAATATTCCCTATGATATAAAAATGGAGCCTGGAATGTTGTCTGGTCTCACTTCTTATACTCAGAATACGCAGCAGTTTTAAGGTTATTAAATGAATATGGAATAATAAAAAATGTAAAATATATCCCTAATATTACATATACACATGATGAAGCTACAAGCTTTACCTGAGACTTTTGAACAGATTCTTCAGCCTTGTATCACAGCATATAATAGAATCAAATAACTATAAAAAGTATAAAGCTAAAGTACATCACAATACCATACCATACAACTCCAAAAGATGATATAGTCCAAAGAAAAATATACAATGATGTGAAAATGAGAGTAACTTTTAATATATCTGTCAGATATGTTTTTTTCAATCAGGATAACAATACCCACATTGATAAAAATGCTCCACACAACAATACTAGGTATCAATATGGAAGACTTATTGATGCAAATATACTTGTAAGCAATGAACTGGACACAGGAATAATAAATAGTAATATTTCAAAAATAATAACTCCATAAATTAATAGAGCATACTCTTTTCTTCTATATGGCAAAAATAAAAATATAGCTGGTAAGAATGCTAAGAAAAGAAATCAAATATTGGTGAACTCTCATCATTGATTGACTTGCATCGTCAGATTCCATGGAAGTTTTACATAATTATTGAGTCATTCTTCATATCAAAAGTACCTTCAAAAGTCTTCGTTTGTTGTGGTTCAAGAGCTTGTCATCCCTCTATTTTCTATAGTTTGTTTGAGAGCTTCCCATTCTTTTTCTCAATGCAGTAACGAATAATCTGCTTCAAATTTTTCTGGACTCCCAGAAAGCATTGATGAAACTGATATTTCTCCTGAGGAATAGATATTGTGTATCAACCAGGGAGAAAGAGCTATAAATATACCTAATAGAAGGGCTGAGAGTCGTTTAGAGAATTTTCATATATTTTTAATATATTTTTTTCCAGCATATGTTAAGCACATTATTCAAATGATTCAAAATCAGTATATTATACTATCTTTTTGCCCATCATTGTTTGCTATTACTACATTCATCCTTGACCACAAATCTCACAAAGTAAAGACACTGATAAAAAGAAATACGTATGATATAAACCCTGCCAATCATAAACGTGTGTAAAACAATACTCCAATAATTGCCACAATAAAAAGTAGTGATGTGAATTTAATACTAAAGGTAAATCATACAAGCATTCAAACAATCATAAATAGCTTGAGAGATTCTGGAAAAAATTTCTTTTTTGATACGACTGACAACAATGAGCCTTCATTTTCTTTTTCTAGATTGTGTATTTCTTTTTTATCTAATCACTTTGAGACAAAAAAATCACATATTATATACAAGGCAATAATACTTATAAAAAAGAGTCCTGGATCAAGCTTCATATCTTTTGC
>CALDZW010000066.1 GCA_937944175.1 uncultured Candidatus Altimarinota bacterium | reverse complement strand
TTCAATAATATCTCTACAATAACTATCAGGAAATTCAATTTCCATTCACTTCCCTGTCATTATTCTTATTTTCTTTTCATCAGTTACTACTATTAGTAATAATCAACTGTTTGTTTCTTTGTCCCCTATTCCATTTCCATTAAAAATCTCTAAAGCTATATCTTTGAGCTGTCTTCATTCTCTATGTTTGATAAATACTGTTGCTATTTGAACTCACTCTTTTGTATCATATTCTGAGAATTTTTTATTATATGATTCAATAACTTTACTGTTCAGAGTTCCAGTGAAGTCATTTACATATGATGGTAATTGTAAGTATGACATAGTTTTTATTGTAAATACTCAACTCTCTATACCTAAGAATATCATTCTTTATGATAAAAATCAACTAAGTGTATCTGCATAAAAGTGTCAAAAATAAATATTTTTCTTGTGCTAAAAAAATTCTTGCAATAAATCCATTTTCAGCTAGAATATACAGGTGAATAAAAGCATTCGAGTCTGCAATCAACAGACAAGCTGGAGGAAGAATAAAACATATCCCTATCTGCCTTTTAGGCATCTTTCCCTTTAGTCAAAGAGAAAGAAATATGGATTACTTTATAAGAACCTCCCAGAGTTCATAATCTCTGTTATCAAAATAAATTAAGTACAGCTTTAGGTGGTACCTCTTCATATGATTACTTTTATGAAGCCGAAAGCACAAAACATAACCGTTTTGTGCTTTTTATTATTTACTCAAACTTTATGAAACATATATTTGAAACATTTAAAGAACTCGTTCAAGCAGATAAATACACTGAAATTGACACGCTTCTAGAAAAAGTTCATACATCATGAGAATACACTGAAGATCAAATTAATAAGCACGAAGAAATTTTAAAAGAAATTACACTTTTTAGTGAGTTCAAAGAAGAACAATATAAAATAGAAGCTCTTTACATGATTGAAAAAGTAATTTAATTTATTAATACTCCTCTATGAAAAAAATACTTTTAGTTCTTGTATTATTACTTTCTACCATTCAATTAAGCTTTGCCGACTATACTCTCCCTGATAATGATGTAATGAGAGTTGAAAAAGCAATTAAAATTATTGAAACATATATTGAAAAGAAATGAGAACCTCTGAGAGAAAAATTACTCAATAGAATTGATGTAGTTCTTGATATGAAAAACCTTTCAGATAAAAACATTGCTATTTTTTCTCTTCTAAAACTTTGACTGGAATGAGGTGATCTAGATTCTGAAACTGACAAATGAGAATGAAAAGTAACAGCTGAACATTTTAAGTTTATTTTTGATTCATGAGCATATAGATGTGATAAAAATCCCTGTGAAACATATAATAGTATAGTAAAAATTCAATGAATAGTAAGTCATTCTTATGTAAAATACGTGGAAATAAATGACTACAGACTAAAGTCATATGCTTGATCCAATTGGGAATATAATGCTAATTCAAAATATTGAAACTTCAAAGATTGAAAAAATGTTTATGTAATTAACTACTTATCAGAAAATAATCAAGTTCTTTATTCAGAAGATTATATTATTACAAAAAAAACTGTTGAAGATGTTGCTGAAGATGTTGCTGCTACTGTTGCATTTGCAGTTGCAGATATTCAAACTGATACTGTAGATAGTAATATTCCTACTGAAGCACAAGAACTTCCTGCTGAACTTCAACAACAAAATAATGAAATAAAACAATGAACAATAGTAAACTCTTCAGCTCTCTGAGAAAAAAACTATGATGAAAAAAAAGTAAGAACTTACTGGATATGACTCCTTAACTGAGTACGTACTAATAGAGGCCTTTCTCCTTATTCTTATGATTCAAGTTTAGATATCACTTCTCAAATATGGTCAAATATGGCATATAAGAGATGATATATTGATCATAAAGTTACTCCCTGAGATAGCTATTATAATTATAATAAAAAAGTTAGCTGGATGGATCAAAATGGAGTCATTTGTAAAAATGTACACAGAGCTACTTTTTCTGAAAGTATTGCATGGGGTTCATTCTATTGTTCATCTAATGACTGTAGTGATAAAATTACAAAAGTAATGGATGATACTTTCAAATTCTATATGGATGAAGAATGAACTGCTAATGACCCTCATTTTAGAGCTATAGTGCATAAATATTTTGAGACTATGGGACTTGGATTATCTGTTAAAGATGAATGAAATAATAAATTCAAACTATATTTAACCAATCATTATTGTACTCAAAATATAAAATAGTTAATTATGAAAACATATGCAATAAATATTTGCCTTATCCCCTCTCAGCCAGTCTATGATGTATGTTGTGAATTGAATACATTAGATATGAGTGATTATAATAATAACTCAAGAGCATTTATTCCCCATGTCACATTAGTAATGAAAAATGTTAGTAGTAAAGCACTATGAGAGATAACACAAGAGATTCAAAATATTCAACATGAAAAAATAAAACTCTCCCATTCCTGATATTATGCTAGAGAATGATGATGAGACCTTCGGACATGATTGAGTCTTGAAAAAAATAACACAGTACAATGATTACAAGAATTGGTTATATGAATAACCAGAAAATATGATCAGCTAGAAACAATAAAATCTAACTATGCCATAGATTGATTTTATTCCAAACGAGCAAATGAACATATTGCACGATGAACTGAAGATGAGTATCTTTTAAGAGACTGACTCCATCTCACACTATGACTCTCAAATATACAAGAAAAATATGAAAAATTATATTTTCCAGATAGATTCAC
>CALDZW010000065.1 GCA_937944175.1 uncultured Candidatus Altimarinota bacterium | reverse complement strand
ATATTGGCTCGTTATGCTGGTATTGAGATTGAGATGTCAGAAGTAAAGGTAGAGCCTCTTATCTCTGAAGAGTATGCCCAGCACTCTTGAGAAGATTTTTTACAAGCATTAGAAAAAGAGGACAGTCGTTTTACTGACCTTATAGAAAAATGAAAAAAAGAGAATACAAGACTGAGGTATGTATGAGAAATAAAAATCAAAAAATGAAAGGCTACAGTAAAGGTAGGACTTGCATCAGTTGATGCACTTTCTGACATGTGAGGAGTAAGTGGGACATCAAATATAGCTATTGTAGAGACAGATATATTGTCAGATCCACTCCCCCATGTAATAAAATCTAGAGGAGCATGACTTGAGGTGACAGCTTGATCAGTAAGGGTAGGTATTGCTAAAATGCTTCCAAGTTATCTTCCAACAAAATAGTACATATAAAAGTATAAATATTTTATAATATACCACTGATTATCATGAAAAAATATAATATATGAATTGTGTGATGTACATGAGCTGTTTGAGTAGAAATGATAAATTGTCTTCAAAAATTAGATATTCCTGTTGAAGAATTGAGATTATGAGCGAGTTCAAGAAGTGCAGGGAAGAGTGTTGAGACATATTTAGGAAGCATTCAGATACAAGAAGTAAACGAAACATTTTTTGACTGACTTGATTATGCACTACTCGCTGCTGGTTGAGATAATTCTAAAAAATATGCACCAATTGCAGCTTCTAAATGAGTAATTGTAATAGATAATTCTTCAGCATTTAGGTACGATGATTCAATTCCCTTAGTAATACCTCAAATTAATAGTGATTCAATAGGTGATGCTAAAATTATTGCTAATCCTAATTGTACTACTGCAATAGCAGCAGTAGCACTCTATCCTATTCATAAAAAATATAGAATCAAAAAATTACTTATGTCTACATATCAAGCAACAAGTTGAGCATGAGCTGCTTGAATGCAAGAGCTTGAAACAAATACAAAAAAATATTTTTCTTGAGAAGAACCTGTAGTAGAGACATTTGTTGAAAATATAGCTTTTAATGTGATTCCTCATATTGATGCTTTTCAAGAAAATGGATATACAAAAGAAGAAATGAAAGTAGTATGGGAGACTCATAAAATATTTTGAGATGCTTCAATAGATATTAGTTGTACTTGTGTAAGAATACCAACTTTAAGAGCACATAGTGAATCTGTAATTCTAGAACTTGAAGAAGATGTTGATGTAGAAGACATTAAACAGTTACTTTCAGAAACTCCAGGAGTTAAATTGGTAGATAATGTTAAAGATAATAAATATCCAATGCCATTGTATGCTAGTTGAAAATATGATGTAGAGGTTGGAAGAATAAGAAAAAACTTGGTTTTTTGAAATAAATGATTAGAACTATTTATTAGTGGAGATCAACTCCTCAGGTGAGCTGCTCTTAATGCTGTAGAAATACTACAATCTTGTATTAATAACCATAAATAATAGTATGAAAATTTGTCTTGTGAATTTTGATTCTGTTTGGAAAGATAAAGCAAAGAATATAGAAAAAAAAGAAGAATATATAAGAAAAGTTCTTGAGCATAAAAAAGATACTCAATTTGTGATATTTCCTGAAGAAAGTCTTACAGGGTATATTTTGGATGAAGATGTATATGAATTAGCAGAAAAATTAGATGGCCCTTCAATACAAAGAATGCAGGAGATAGCAAAAAAATATTCAATTGCAGTGATGTTTGGGTTTATAGAAAAAAATTGAGATGATAAGCCTTACAATTCAGTGGTAGTTATATGAAAAGATGGTTCAATAATAACAAGCTATAGAAAAAATCATTTGTTTACTCAAAGTGTAGAACCAGATGTTTATTCTGCTGGTGCAGAACTTTCAATTTTTGAACTAGAAGGATGGAAGTGTGGTCTATCAATATGTTTTGATATTAGGTATCCAAGGCTTTATGAAGCATATAAAAAAGCATGAGTTGAATGTGTATTTACGAGTTTTGCTTGGGTTGATTGAAGGAATAAGCCAGACATATTTAACTCACTTAGTAAGGGAAGGAGTAGTGAGAATCAATTCTTTATGGCATCAGTCGATGCAATTTGAAAAGACCAGAATAACACATATGCATGAAATGCTATTGTGAGTAATCCATATTCAGAAAATATATCAGAAACTGTTGATAATATATTTCACTTTGCTGATATGGATAAACAAGAAATTACTAACTTAGAGTCTATTATACCATTGTCAGGAGGCTTTAAAGAAGAGTATAGTCTATAAAAAATTAAAAACAGTTTTTATTATATAATGTAAATTAATTTTATGAAGTATTTATGAGAAGGATGAGTAAATTTGTTTCAAAAAATTGGAATGTTAGTAGCTGATTATAAAGAAAAAAATGGTGAAGAAAATCTCATTAATATTTGATCAGGTGAACCTGACCTCACTCCACCAAAGGCCCTTCAAGAACTTGTTGCTAAAGAGGTGATGATTGATGACCAGAAAATTCATACGTACCAAGAAAATAATTCAAAAAATAGATTGAATCAAAATTTTATTGAACTAAATTCTGGTATTAATATAGATGAGTATCCTCACATTTCTTCTCAACTCATCCCATGAGAAAAGACTACTTTAGCCATGCTTCCAATTAGCTGTGGTGCTAATAGAGAAAGCACTGAGGTAGATAATAAGTGATTTATGGTCTGAGCACCAGCTTATGATATTATAAGAACATGGAGTGAGTATCTGTGAGAAGAGAGTCATGTATGGCCAATGTATGCTAGTGAGAATTTCAGGCTAAATATTGATAACATCCCTGATTGAGTAAAACCTAGGATGATACTTGTGGTAAAGCCATGAAACCCTTGTCCTGTATGAGCACAAAGAGATGAATGGATTGAACTTATTGAATATTGTATTAAACACAAAATAAGATTAGTAAATGATGGTGCTTACACGGCTCTTACTCATACAAGTCATGTAACTTTGACAGAAGTAGCAAAAGATTATCCAGATTTAGAGTGGATGGAATTATTTAGTATGTCAAAGACATTTTCAGCATGTGGTTGGAGGCTAGCTGTGACAGTATGAAGTAGTGACTTTATTTCAGAACTAGCAAAAGTAAAAGGAAATACTGATTCAGGACCATTTGGACCACTATTATCAGCTATGGAAAAATATCTTGAAACTCCTCAAGCAAAGATTGATGCAAAAAAGAATCAAGAAATTTATCAAAAGAGAATAGTAATACTTAGAGAAGTCTTTGAAGAATTTGGTTTAAAACCAGCTTGTGAAACAGATGCATGATTCTTTATGATGTTTGATTGCCCAAAATCTATCAATTGAGAAGAGGTTGAGAATTCAGAAGAATTTAATAAAAAAATTATCACATTGATTGGGGTTGTATGAGTGCCGTTCACTGGACAAAGAGGAGAGCAGTTTATTAGATATTCAGCTTGTTATGATGCATTTGATGAAGCAAAGATTGCAAAGCTAAGAGAAGTGTTATCCAGAGTGACTATTAGTTATTAGTTTGCCCTAGCCTAAAACCTTCCTATTAAGGAGGGGAATAAAATTTAATAATGGATTTATGAAATTTAGTGATGCACTACAAAAATTATCACCTTTAGAAGATTATTCTGTGAAAATCAGATTACAATCTGGAGAGGAGCTGACTATAGAGAATATTGATTGAAAAAAAGCATCTCTTCAATTATTACAAAATCACCTTTGAGAAGATGAAGAGACATCAAGAGCATTTGATTTAACTCAATTTTGTGAATTTTATGATGAATGGAAAAACGATCCTGAATGACATCATACATCAATTGCTTTTCTTGATAGATACAATAAACAAGGATGAAAAATGATTAGAAAATAATATCTTTTAATGAATATAGAATGAAAATTGCTATTGTTGGGTATTGAAAAATGGGGCAAGTAGTAGAAAAGCATGCACTTAATAGAGGAGATGAGGTAGTAGCAATTATTGATCCAGCTCAGAATACTCAAAAAGAAGATCTATTAAAGGTAGACTTTGACGTAATCATAGAATTTTGTGTCCCACAAGTAGCATTAGATAACTTAAAATTCTATGCTCAGAATAATTTTAAAGTTGTTATGGCCTCTACGGGTTGGTGGGAACATCTAGATGAGGTGAAAGATTTATTCAGTATGTCGGAAGGCGCAATTATATGGAGTGGAAACTTTTCACTTGGTGTAAATCTTTTCTATCAAATGCTTGATAACATGAGTAAGATGATGAATAAATTTACAGAATATGATGTGATGGCTCATGAATTTCATCACAATATGAAAATTGATTCTCCGTCAGGAACTTTGATTAATATTTGAGATATTATTCTTGAAAATACTGATTCAAAGACATCAAAACAGACCAATAGTCTGACTGATAGAGCTATTAAGCCAGAAGAATTACACCTCACTTCAACAAGAGGGTGACATATTCCATGAACACATAGTGTTATGTATGACTCAATGTTTGATACGATTGAGTTGAAGCATACAGCAAGAACAAAAGATGGTTTTGCTATATGAAGTATTGTATGTTGAGAATGGTTAAAAGATAAGCAATGATTTTTTGATATAAAAGATTTCACAAAAAGTTTATAGTAGTATTAAAATACAAGAAGTAAGTAATAAGGGAGATTACAATATATTTAACGGAGAAATATGAAAAAAATTACATGACTATGGACAGCATTGGTGACACCATTTAAACAATGAAATGGTATTGATAATGAGGTTGATTATGAAGCACTAGATAGATTACTTGATATGCAAATTGACTGATGAGTTGATGGAGTATTGTTCTTATGAACTACTGCAGAGAACCCTACTCTTTCACAAACTGAATGAAAGAGTATAGTGGAATTTGGAATAAAAAAGCTTGCTTGAAAAGCAAAAATAATGGTAAATATTTGAAATTATTCAACAAAAGAGAGTATTGAGACTGCCCATTTGTATGATCAAATAGATGGAATTGATGCATATCTAGTAGTAAATCCATATTATAGTAAACCTACTCAGACATGACTATTGAAGCATTTTACTACTATAGCAGATTCAACTTCCAGAGATATTGTCTTGTATAATATTTTGTGAAGAACATGAGTAAATCTAGAAACTGATACATTAGTGAAAATAGTGAATTCATGTTCAAATGTAGTGGCTGTGAAAGAAGCAAGTGGGGATTTAGACCAGATGAAAGAAGTGATTACTGCAACATGAGATGATTTTTCTGTATTATCATGAGATGATGGGCTTACATATGATTTAATTCAGAATTGATGAGATGGAGTGATTTCAGTTGCTTCAAATTGTGTACCTGCTAAGATGAGAGATCTTGTGAAAGCATCGTTAGGGAAAGATAAAATTGCAGAAGAGTTACACATAGATTTACAAGAACTATTTTCAAAACTCTTCATGCAAACGAACCCACTTCCAGCTAAAACATACCTTGCTTCAAAATGAATTATACAAGAAACATTCAGACTTCCTATTTGTGAGATGGATGAAAAAGAAAGGGGAGAGTTCTTAAACTTTGTTGAAAAAAGTAGTTTTTAGGTCATTTGATAAAATTATTGATTTTTATACTTTCTCTACTAAGATACAAATTGTGTAGATATATTAGATGTAAGTAATTGATAATGTTTATAATGATGTCACGTATCAAAAGAATGTTCATGGTCATATGTGGAATATTAATAGTTGAAGTATTTTTGAATACTTCTTTTGCTTTAACGGATGAAACAGAGTATCAATATGTAAGTGAAGTGCAAAGTAGTTCATGAACAAAAATTGTTATTCCTGATGATATAACGTGGACACAGAGATTTATACTAGCAGAGATGAAAGAATTAAGAACTGATCTAGAAAAAACAAAGAGGGAACTTAATATTGAACTAAATAATCGTGAATTAGCTAGTGTTGATAGAGCTCTATCTTACTCTGGAAATACGGTCAATTTTCTCTGGTTAATTATTACTATGGCAGTTACTTGATTTTGACTTGTTGGTTGGAGAACGATGAAAGATGTTAGAGAAAATCTTACGGATAATTTTCAAAAAGAAGTCCAAAAAAGTGTTAAGGTTCAAGAAACACATTTGGAAGAATTTATGGAAAAATTTAAAAATGAACAATTACTTCAGAGTAGTGTTATACTAAAAAATCAGGAAAAAATCAAAATGAAACAAGAAGCAGCATATTACTGGAGCCAGTATAATCGTGAGGAGGATATGGTTGTCCGTTTAGAAATTCTTGATAGTATTGAAGCTCTTACATTAGAGGAGGATAATCTCTTTATATTTGTAGAAAGAGCGAATGTCTATGTCTCAATTGCTCTTTGGGATAAGGCTTTAGAAAATGCAGATTATTGATTGGAGTTATCAAGTGAAAATACATCACTATTGGTATCAAAAGCTCAGGCATTAGTAATGCTTGAAGATATAGACGAGGCTATGAAAGTGATCAATAATGTAATAGTTATTAAGCCTTCTCTTAAAGAGGAGTTACTTGAAAATGAAATATTTGAGAATTTTCACACAGAAATTAATGAGATGTACAATGAGCAAGCAGGATGATAAATATCAAATTATTATACATTCTTTTAATCATGGTTATACTATGTTTGTATTTGAAAGATGAGCTTTTTGTAAAAATGATAGATCTTTACTTTATACAGATAATTTTGCAAAATTTACAGAGAAAAGCCTTTAGATAGTAAAAAATAAGAAAAATGAATGACAAATATACATTACCTTATAATAAGGAATAAATTTTAAAATTGGATCAAGAATTTGGAACCCCTTTTTTGATTTTTAATGAAAAAGGCCTAAGAGATAATGTGAAAAGGCTCTATAAAGCATTCTCATGGCTTCCAGATTTTAAAAATTATTATGCTGTAAAAGCCCACCCGAATCCCTATATATTAGAAATACTAAAAGAAGAATGATGTGGGATGGACTGTAGTTCATTATGAGAGTTAGTTTGTTCTGAGGCTATTTGAAATATTGGAGAAAACATAATGTTTACCTCTAATAATACACCAATTAAGGACTTTTTAAAAGCTAAAGAATTAGGGGCAATTATAAATTTTGATGATATTAGTCATATAGATTTTTATAAGGAGAACATTTGAGATCTTCCAGAATTAGTTTCATGTAGATATAATCCATGAGATTCTAAAACATGAGGAAATGTGATTATATGAATTCCCTCAGAAGCTAAGTATTGATTCACTAAAGACCAAATTATTGAGTGATATAAAAAATTGCAGCAATGATGAGTGAAGAGGTTTTGACTTCATACTATGGTAATGTCTAATGATCTAAATAAAGATTCATTAATTGAAACAGCAGAGTTGTTATTGAATCTTTCAATTGAAATTGAACAGGCAGTTTGAATAGAGATTGAATTCTTAAATCTATGAGGATGAATTGGTGTTGCTCATCACCCAGATGATACTCCAGTTGATGTTGAGTATGTGGCAAGTGGTATTAAGGCAGTGTACGATAAGTTGATTGATAATACAAAGAGAGATAAACCTCTGAATATAGTTATGGAACAATGAAGGTTTATTACAGGACCATATGGACAGCTTGTCTCAAAAGTAAGACATATGAAGCATATATATAGAGATTATGTATGACTTGATTCCTCAATGAGTGATTTTATGAGACCATGAATGTATTGAGCATATCATCATTTAACTGTTCTTGGAAAAGAAGAAGCTGAGAAAACTCATACATATGATGTAACATGATCCCTTTGTGAAAATAATGATAAATTTGCTATTCAGAGAGAATTACCAGAAGTAAATATATGAGACTATTTAGCATTGCATCATGCAGGAGCTCATTGAAACGCAATGGGATTCAATTATAATGCTAAACTCAAATGTAAAGAATTTCTGTTACAATCAAATTGAGATGTTAAGCTCATTAAAAGAGCAGAAACGCTAGCAGACTACTTTGCTATAACGGATTATGAGTGACTTGATGAGATAGTTAAAAAATTATAATTTTTTTGCTAAAAATCATGCTGATGATAAGCTTTAGATATTTCATTGAATTAGTTCAGAGGGAGAAAATAATTATGAATTAATTACTAAAATAGTAAACAGCTTATAGCTGTTTTTTTGTAAATAATTTTGAATTGTGCGATTTTTTATGATACTGTAATTATAGAGAATAAAAATAGGTATTTTAATTGTTATATACAAAGGAGGATGAAAAAAATTATCATGAAGATCTTATATATGTTTTTAGCTTTGTGTGCTAAGACCTATATCTCAAGGCATGGAATCTTTACTGTATGAATTACCTGAAGTGTAGGAAAAACTACATGCAGGACTATTATTTATAATGTGTTAGAAAAATACTTACAGCAAAATAAAGATGGGACAACTCCCCAAGCACTCATAGATATGGGTTTTGAAAATGGTATTACTCTCTATACAAGCCCAAAGAATTATAATTCAGAATTAGGATTAGTATTTAGTATTTTTCAAATTGAAGACTATGTTCCAAGTATTAAGAATCTTTTTACACTGTCAGGGGATATATTTATTAAAAGTCTATTTGGAAAGAAAAATTATGATATGATTATTTTGGAATATTGAATTGATAGACCAAAGGATATGAAATTTTTAGTCACTGTAAACAAGCCTGATATTGCAGTATTTACTAAGCTTGATTATACTCATGTAGAGGCTTTTGATTCAGTTGAAGCAATTGGGGATGAAAAATTCAAGCTTATGCATGCTGCTAAAAATAAAGTATATATTAATGCTCAAGATGATTATTGTAAGAAACATTTTGAAGATATTGCTGTTAGTAATAAAAAAGAGAAAGAGTGTTATTATAATCTAGAAGATGTTACTGATTATACATTAATATCTAAATATTCTGGAGCATTTGCATCATTTAAAACAAAAGATATACAAGTCGTGACTACTGCTATTGGTGAACCAAATGCTCACTATGTGAATCTAGCTTTGAGAATTCTTGAAGATATTGAATACCCACTTGATCAAGCTCCAGAAGATATTGGAGGTGGATTAGTTGATAAAGAGAATTTGTGAAAGAATAAAGGACACTTATTCTTAAAACTTTCATGACAGAAAGGTCGTTTTAGTATGCTTGAATGAATTAAAAGAAATGTGCTGGTTGATTGAACATACAATGCCTGACCAGAGAGTATGAAAAAGGCAATTAAAGATACATATGAAATGAGGGATACATTGTATCCTGAATATAAAGTTTGATTTATACTAGGAGATATGAGAGAAATTTGACCAGAGTCTGAAAGACTCCATAAAGAATTATATGCACAAGTTGAAAATGCAGATTTACTATTAACTGTTTGACCAGCTACAAATACATATTTTTGAGATAAGGCTAATAAATTTGAGAAATCAACAGATGCTTGAATTCATCTTAAAAAGTACCTTGAAGAATCAGACTCAAGACATGTATTACTCTTCAAATGAAGTCAAAATGATTTATATATAGAAGAGGCTATTAAACCACTTCTAGAAAACCCTGAACATAGTTCAAAATTATGTAGGCAAGAAGACCATTGGATGAAGAAGAAAAATGAATTTTTCTGATAAAAAGACTAAATATTGAAGTGCACCCACAAAAGTGTAAAGTGTAAAAGAGATATTAGTCTTTTTATTTTTTTGTATTTTCTAACTGTTTGAGTGTTTCATACATCTGAATCAAGGCATTTCATGCCTCTTTTCATTTGGTAATAAAGTGTGTAGCAAATTTTTGAATATCAGGAGTGGAATTTTCATCAAAGCTTTGAGGAGTGAGGATCACTGAAAAAATAGGAATTCTTGATTCAGTTGATATCTTTACGAGTCCTTGAAGGATAGCATTCCCAACAAATCTATGTTCATAGATTCATCCATCAACCACGAGTCATACTCAAATAATATAATCAAAGTCTCATCTATCAATAATTTTTTGAGAGAGCATTGGAATTTCTAAACTGCCTGGAACTTTGAATTTCTCAATCTCTACTTTTTCTCAAAAATCATATGATTTCAGTTGCTCTTCAAATCACTTGTGAGCATTTTTTACTATATCATAATGCCAAGAGGCTTCTATATAGGCTATTTTCATATTATTATTTTTTTAGAAATTAGAACTTATCATAAGTGATAGTAAATAAAAAAATATTTTTGCAAAACTTATTGAATAACTATCTATCAAGATTATATATATAATATGCTTATTTTGTTTGTGAAAAGCTGTAATTGTGAATATAATTATGGATAGAGATATCTTTTAAAAAATATTATGAATCAATTCACTAAAATAGCCCTACTTTTATGTGTAGTACTTGTGTTATTCACATGAGTATTTTGAGTTACAAATGCAATAGAAGAGAGTTCTAATGATGGAACACATTGATATGCACAACATCTTGATGAGGAAACAAACAAAAAAATTGAAAAAGCAATAATAATTTTATCAAGATTAGATAGAGAAAAATTAATTATTGTAAAGAA
>CALDZW010000064.1 GCA_937944175.1 uncultured Candidatus Altimarinota bacterium | reverse complement strand
GGGACAGCAGATCTGCTGTCCCTACTTTGCTCTGCTTTTTTTGCTTCTAACTCAATTTCTAGAGTTCTTAATTCTTTTTCTAATATTTCAACTTCCATTGGCTTAGAAATACTTTTCATTTTTACACTGGATAGTGCCTCATCCATGAGATCAATAGCTTTGTCAGGGAGCTGTCTATCAGGGATAAATTTAGTAGAAAGTTCAACTGCTGCTTCAAGAGCTGAGTCCATGATTTTGAGACCATGATGAGTTTCATATTTATTTTTGATACCTCTCAGAATGGCAAGAGTTTCATCAATACTGGGTTCATCTACTTTGACCTGGGCGAATCTTCTCTCAAGAGCTGGGTCTTTTTCGATATATTTTCTGTATTCATTGATAGTTGTTGCTCCAATGAGTTTCAAGGCTCATCTAGCAAGACTTGGTTTGAGCAAGTTCCCCGCATCTCATTGTCATTCTTGAGCACCAGCTCAAACAATAGTATGAATTTCATCAATGAATAAAATAATCTGTCACTGAGACTTTTCTACTTCTTTGATCACTCATTTAAGCCTTTCTTCAAACTCACCTCTATATTTAGCTCCTGCAAGCAATGCTCACATATCAAGAGTAATCACTTTTTTATTTATGAGGTTTTCAGGAACATCTTTATTAGCAATTTTGAGTGCAATTCACTCAATAATAGCTGTCTTTCCTACTCATGGTTCTCAGATAAGTACTGGATTATTTTTGGTTCTTCTTGAAAGAATCTGAAGTGTTCTTCTAATCTCTTCTTCTCTTCCGATTACTGGATCTATTTTTCATTTCTTAGCAAGGTCAACCAAATCTATTCAATACTTTTTTAAGGCATTCATTTTGTTCTCAGGGTCATTATCAGTGACTTTTTCTCCATTTCTCATTGTATCTATGATATTCTTTACACTGTTAGAAGTGACTCAAAGATTACTAAAAAGTTCTTTAGTGTTTGTATTACTATGATCAATAATAGCAAGCAACAAATGTTCTTCAGTTACATATTGGTCTTTATTTCTACCTGCTATATTTTCTGCTTCAAGTAATACTGTATTAAGCTCCTGACTCAACTGTAATTGATATGATCAACTCACAGTGGCAATTTTTTTCACTTCATTCTCTACATTTTTTGCAAGAATTTGAATATCAACTCAGAGTTCTAGTAAAATCTCTTTTACAAGTGAATCTTCTGATTTTAGCATGCTTAAAAGCATATGGATACTGAGAATCTGAGAGTGTTTGTGTCGATTAGCTAGATCTTGAGATTCTTGCAATCTCTTGCTAGCATTTATGGTAAATTTTTCTATGTTCATAATGTTTATAGTTAAAGGATATAATATTATTATCCCATCTGTCCTTTGGACATCTTCCCTTAATTTTAAGGGAAGAGAGGTTTAGAGTTTATGTGCTAGGTATTATCTAAAAACTGAGAATTTTTTTGTCAGTGGGGCTAATTGTTCTTGTGTTCAAAATAAACATACTCCAAAGTATTCAAGTTCACTCTCAGGAGTATTAGCTGTATTTGATACTTGTTCATCAGATGATGCTCCAAGCATGGTATCAGTGAAATCACTGTAAATGATTCACTCCTCAATTGCTTTTTCTCTGAGAGTTCTTATTTGGTTAGAGTTTTTAGATTTCAATACAATAAATGGATAATTACTTATGTTTGGATGCAGTGTTCAGTCTTTGTCTTTGTATTCTAAAAACTTAAATTCATTATTATTTTCAGCTGAATTAGTCAGTCAAACAGACATATGACCAATAGCATTCATGAGTTTTGGGATTTCAATTTTACTATTTAAAACAGCTACAAATTTATATTCATTGTCAGAAAATCACATAAGCAAAAAATTAATTATTAATATATTAGCACTTAATAAGTATATGTGCTAATTAAAGTTTTGTCAAAAGAAATTATAGAATTATTAAAAGAGTAGTAATATGTAAACATTATATTTTATACATAATTAATATGTCTTCAAAAACAATTGTCACTTATTTAGTAAATGGTGATGCAACATGAATTAAAACTGTTGAATTTTCAAATAGATTGATTAAGTGAATTTTTACATCTAGAAAAGATTTTAAGGGTGCAAAGAATAGACGGGAATTGTCAAATAGTTGAATATATTTTCTTTTGTGAGAAGATGAAGAATGAAAACAATTAGCATATTTATGACAAGCTACAGTTTTATGAAAAAGATTAAATGATCATTATAATGATTCAAAGAAGGATTTTTGGAATACAGCAGTTGCATTTACTTATAAAGATTGAACTTTAAATGAATCAGATATAAACTACCTTGAAAGAGAATTAATTACACAAGCTAAATCTGCTAATAGGTATGAAATAAAGAACTGAAATTGAGGAAATAATTGATTGATTCAAGAATATAGAGTTTCAGATATGTTGGAGTTCATATTTGATCTTAAAATTTTATTGGAAAGTCTATGATTTAAAATATTTAAGAAACTTATTCCAACAGAGAAGATAAAAAATAAAGAAGATTTATATTTTCTTTCTACAAGATGATCAGAAGCAAAAATGGTTTTTACTAATGAATGAGTTGTCGTGTTGAAATGAAGTAAATGACCATTAGAAATGCAAAAGGGAGTATTGAAAAATAAATGATATTCTTATAGAAATAGACCATTACTTATTGATAAATGAATAATTAGAGAACAAGGTTCAACAATTCTCTTTTGTGAAGATCATTTATTTTCCTCACCAAGTTCAGCAGCTTCATTTGTTGCATGAGCTAGTCTTAATTGATGGATGGAGTGGAAGAATATAGATAATCAAACCTTAGATGAAATTAAGAGGCAAGAAGGTGTATAAAACTTGTGGACTCTTCCCTTAGACTTAAGGGAAAGAATTCAAGATAGGGATAATAATAATTACCACCTCTCCCTAAAATCAAGATGGGATAACAATTGTTTTCCACTAATTAAAGAAAACCATCAAACTATCCCATCTGTCCTCCCGGACATCTTCCCTTAAGTCTAAGGGAAGAATATATAACCCACTTTATACTCATGCATAACCCATACATTCCAGAGATTATAAAAATAGCAGCAAGAGATTTGAGAAAGAATATGACACATTCTGAGAAATTGTTATGGAAAGAATTGAGAATGAATAAGCTAGTACATAAGTTTATGAGACAAAGACCTTTGTATGTATATACTGAAGATAGTTGATTGGATAGATATATTATTCCTGATTTTACTTGCTTAGAGAAAAGACTACTCATTGAGATTGATTGAGGTGTTCATTTTGAGAAAGATGTGTTACAATTAGACTATGAAAAAGAAAAACTGATAAATCAGAAATGATATACATTACTGAGGTTTACAAATGATCAAGTAAATCAAGACTTGAGTGGTGTATTGGAAAAGATAAAGACTCATTTGTCTAATTAAATTCTCTTCCCTTAGACTTAAGGGAAGATGTCCGAAGGACAGATGGGATAATTAAAGTTTCCCATTAATTAAAAAAACTAAAAAACCATGCACAAAAAAATACAAAACATCCTCCAGAAGTACTCAGATATCAAGTTTGTTCATAAAATAGATAGGGAGATTTTTGATAACTTTGTTGATAGACTCTCAGAATTGCTTGATAATGATGTGCAAAAAATTCAAGAACTCTGCCAGATTCTGGAGTATCATTTTATTGAGGCATCAAAATTTGATACAGGTGTATTGTATAATCCAATTGACCTGCTAGAAGCAATTATTGAGAATGATATTTTAGGGAAAAAGATTGATGATGGAGAGTGGAATGAGATTTTTCATGATCTGGATGCTTTTGAAAAATATATGGTATGAGAGCTTGATGAAAAAAAGTACTTAGAAGATAAATATGATATTAAGATTGTTTTAGTAACGGATGATGTGAATTTGTACCCTCAAGGGATTTATGGAAGAGGACTTCGTTTATTTTCTGAAAAAAACATTCTCAGAGAATTAAAGCAATATTTAGAATTTTACCCAATTTGATTTATTAAAAATATAAAGCTTCAAGCAGTTGTGATAGTTGAATCTTTTTACATGAAAGATGTATATGGAAAGAAGATTTTGCTTGGAGGATTTGAAACAGACAGTGATAATAATATCTATCTCACAAGGAGTAATATTGACCATGCATTTGACCATGAATTGTATCATCAAGCTATGCAGTATTATGATGATTTTGAAAAGTGGAGAAAAATTAGAAAAAAACAAAAGAAGAAATATACTTATAAAAATCTAGATAAAGAAGTTCAGGGGTTTGCTAGAAATTACGGGAAAGAAAATGTATCAGAGGATCAAGCAACAATTGCAGAAGACCTTGTGAGTAATTATAAATATATGATGAAAAGAGCTCTTACAGATAGAAAGTTGTGGCTAAAGATTAATTTAGTAAAAAAAGCTTTCCTTGAACTCTCAGATGGAGTGATGAATGAGAAATGGTGGAGTAAAAAATAGTAAAAATTATATGAAACAACTTGCAAAAATAATCTGTATATTAGTGCTCTCACTGACGGCAGTGATTTTTCTTTCTGACATTACTACAGTCCTTATTTCTCACCCTAAGAGTTATAATTTGGAAAAATATTTACCAGATAGGGAAGTGTGACTTGTTCTTGGAACTAGTAAATATTTACCTGATGGGAGAAGAAATTTGTTTTATATTTATAGAATGAATGCAGCAGAAGAATTGTATAATAAGTGAAAAATTAAAAAAATCATTGTAAGCGGAGATAATGCTCAAAAAGAGTATGATGAAACCACAGCTATGAGAAATGACTTGATTGCTGCTTGAATTCCAATTGGATCTATCTATATGGATTATGCTGGATTTAGAACTCTTGACTCAGTGGTGAGAGCAAAAAAAGTGTTTGGACAAGATGAGATAACTATTATTTCTCAAGAGTTTCATGTGCAAAGAGCTGTTGTCCTTGCTCAGTTTTATTGAATAGACGCTGTATGATTTGAAGCTCAAGAGGTTCCTATGAGGATAAGTCCTAGAGTGTGGATTAGAGAAAGGTGAGCCAGAGTGAAGATGTGGCTAGATATCATTACTAGAAAATGACCAAAGTTTTTGTGAAAACCAGTTGATATGAGTAAGCCTCAGGTGGAGATTAGTACTTTGTAATAGACATTTGAAGAAAAGAGAATATTTTATAATGATCAGGATTATGAAAACAGAATTTGAGATAGTTTTTTGATTAGTTGATCATGGTGAAGTAAGAGAAAAGATTAAACAATTATGAGGGGTGTGTATGAAAGAAAAAACGCTTATGAAGAGGGTGGTTTTTGAGAATCCCATCAATATAGAACATTCATTTGTAAGAATTAGAGATGAGTGAGATAAAATTACTACAACATACAAGCAAGTCTCAGACAAAGCAGAGGATATTCAGGCTGTACAAGAAATTGATGTGGAGGTTGGTAGTTTTGAAGCAATGAAGTGAATATATACACAGCTTTGAATGAGGCAGAAAGCCTATCAAGAAACATATAGGGAAGTGTGGAAAATTGATAATTGTGTTGAATGTATGCTTGATGAGTGGCCATGACTCAATCCATTTATTGAGATTGAGGCGGAGTCAGAAGATATAGTCAGAGAATATACAAGTAAATTAGGGTTTAACTATGAAGATTGAGTATTTGGATGTGTTGATGAGCTGTACTTGAAAGAAAGGTGAATTGAAAAAAAGATATTAAATTCTATGAAGGAAATTACTTTTGAAAATTTTTGAAACAAATAGTATTATATACTGGTACTATTATTTTTCACAACTCATGAATGATTTTGAAAAATTAAAAGAAACAATTATGAGATTATTAACTCAGAAAAAGTTTCAAAAAATTTATCGTATATTGT
>CALDZW010000063.1 GCA_937944175.1 uncultured Candidatus Altimarinota bacterium | reverse complement strand
GCCTATCAAATTCCAGAAAATGGTGCTAATTTTGGGAACCTGTACGGTTTAGCATACAAGCATACAAATAATACAACAGGATGAACTATGGCATGAGGTCATCAATGAGTATGGGCTCAAAATTGAGTAGGAACTGCTGCCATTGGTACCAATATATGGACTAGTGGAGCATATAAGTCTGATGGAGTGACGGTAATCTGAAGTGATGCTTGGATTGAATGAGATAGAATTAGACAAAATACTGTTGATGGATCAGAAATTCAGGATAACAGCTTAACTGCTAGTGATTTAGCAGCAGATAGTGTTTGAGCTAGTGAGTTAGCTAATAATTCTGTTGCAAGTGCCAATGTAATTGATAACTCTTTAACAGCTTCTGATTTAGCTGCTAATAGTGTTGGGAACTCTGAACTTATTGATAATCCTACTTTTACAAATGTTATCTCAAATTCTCCTACAGCAAATAATCACCTTACTACGAAACAATATGTAGATGATCTTGTGACTACATGAGTTATATGGAAAGCTCCAGTGGATATAGATGCAGCAACTACATATTGAATATGTAATGCATCAAAGGAATGATGGGCTACATATAATAAGTCAGATAAACTCATATATATATGTAATTGAACAGCATGGGTACAAATTAGTTCATCAGTGGGTATTCCAAACCTAGCATGAGAAGTTACAGGATCATTGACAAATAATGTAGTTGCTAATAATACTATCGATTCAGCTAATATTAAGGATAACACACTCACAGCAAGTGACCTTGCAGCAAATAGTGTATGAAATAGTGAATTGGTAGATAATCCAACTGTAAATACAATTTATGCACCAAATTGGTTTAGAAGTACATGAGCAAGTGGGTGGTATAATCAGTCTTATGGATGAGGACTGTATATGTCAGATACTTCATGGATAAGAACATATGGAGGAAAGAATTTTTATTCTGATAGAATGATCAGAGCTGATAATGGGTTTCAAGTAGATGGTGTACAAGTAATATGATGAGATGCTTGGATTGAATGAGATAGGATTAGACAAAATACTATTGATAGTTGAGAAATTCAGAATAATACAGTAGCATCAATTGATATATTAGACAATACTGTTTCATCTACAGACATACTAAATAACACAATTACAGAGACAGATATATCTGATAGTTTTAAGGCAAGAGATTCAGATTTATTAGATGGGTATGATTCTTCAGATTTTTTAATCAAAGACAAAACATCTGCTAAAACAATTAATGCATGATGGTATACAATTGCTAAAAATTCATGAAATAGAGCATCTGCCAAATTTATTATTAGAGAAACAAGATCATGAAGTCATCAAAGCGTACATTTCTATGCACAACATCACTATTGAACAAATTGAAGTAATGTGATTAATGTGCTTGCAGACTCTGCATATTGATGAGGAGGTTCTCTTAGGTATCTAAGAATTAAAGATGGATCAACATATCAATGAGCAGTTTTACAAGTATATGTTGATGCTAGTAGTACCCCTGTATATTGAGAAATGTTAGAGAATATCCAATCAAGTGGTTGGACTATGGTTGATTGGGCAGCTGATGGAACACAAACTTCTCCTAATGAATCACTGCTTTCAGAGGTTACAAGAATTGACTTAGATGTTGATAATGGTATTCAAACAACTGCATGAATAAATGCAAATAACTGATTCAAGGTTGATGGAACAACAGTTATTTGATGAGATGCTTGGATTGAGTGAGATAGAATTAGACAAAATACTATAGATGGTTGAGAAATTCAGAATAATAGCCTTACAGCATCGGATTTAGCAGCAGATAGTGTTTGAGCTAGTGAATTAGCAAATAATTCAGTAGCAAGTGCTAATATTATTGATAATAGTGTAACTGGAGCTGATATTTTGAATAATACTATTACAGAAACTGATATTAGTGATAGTTTTGTTGCAAGGGATTCAGATAAAGTTGATGGTATTCAGGCAACAAGTTTTTTAAGAAGTGATGCTAATGACTCAGCATCATGAAGGCTAACATTGAATGGGAATGTCTGAATTGGAATAAATGCTAGAACAGATTCATATAAACTGGCTATTGGATGACCAACTCATGTAAACAATCAAGATATTAATTATGTGAATCAGTTACATTTTCATGACAATGTGAGATTGTATGATGATGGGAATGATAGTTACCTCAATTTTAAATATGGAGATAGTGCTGGATGAGGTATTAAAATAAGTGATGGGAATAGTGGAGTACAGTGATATGTATATTCTTGATGAAATAATGCTGACTTTGGTTTATTGGACAAAGATGGAAATTGGGCAGTAAGAACAGTAAGAGATTCATATGTAGAACTGAGAGACAATAATGAAGCATCATTTAGTGCATGACAATGAGGTGTATCAGGGACATATGGTACAGTTGAAACTAAATGATCATGAAAAAATGGCTATGAATGATATTCAATTAATGGAAGATATGCACTTATGTCAGCTGATTCTAATGCAGTATGATTATATAATGACATAGATAATGAATGGATGCTCTATTGAGCAAGGAATGGTGCAATGAATGTATACCACAATGGAGTAAATAAATTGCAAACGACTTCAGCATGAATTAATGTAAGTGGTACTGTGACAGCTTCTACACCTACGTCAGCAACTCATCTAACTACTAAACAATAT
This sequence comes from uncultured Candidatus Altimarinota bacterium, assembly GCA_937944175.1. Classification (GTDB taxonomy): domain Bacteria; phylum Patescibacteriota; class Gracilibacteria; order BD1-5; family UBA6164; genus CALLPO01. The sequence goes on along the minus strand of CALDZW010000063.1, from coordinate 6,830 downwards.
GTTGATGATCTAGTGAATGGTCTTTCTTGGAAACCACCAGTAGATGTTGATGCAGCTACAACATATTGATCATGTACAACAGCTAAAGAATCATGGGCAACATATAACAAATCTGACAATATTATTTATGTCTGTAATGGTTCAGCATGGGTGCAAATGTCTTCAACTGTATGAATTCCAAATTTGGCATGAGAAGTTACATGACCAATTACCAGTAATATAGTTGCTAATAACACAATTGATTCAGCAAATGTGAAAGATAACTCACTTACAGCTTCAGATTTAGCTGCTAATAGTGTTGGAAACTCTGAGCTTATAGACATTCCAACAGTCACACAGCTTAATTTAGCTGCAGGGACATGATATTGAGTACGTTTTTGGTCAAGTGATTCATATGAAATAGCTATGTGAAATTCATCAGATTATAGATATGGACCTGTTCAAGACTATTCAATCAAAATGAACATGAGTAATACAGCAGCAAGATGATGGACGTGGTGAGTGGCTTGAACAGCACCTAAAACAGCTCTGAATACATGATGAAATTTTCAAACAGCATGAAGTGTAAGAGCAGAAGGGGGATTTAATGTAGATGGAACTACAGTTATATGATGAGATGCATGGATTGAATGAGATAGAATTAGACAGGGGACTATAGATGGTTGAGAAATACAAAATAATAGTTTGACTGCAAGTGATTTAGCAGCAGATAGTGTATGAGCAAGTGAACTAGCTAATAATTCAGTAGCAAGTGCTAATGTTATTGATAATACACTTACGGCTAATGACTTAGCTCCAAATAGTGTTTGAGACAGTGAACTTATCGATAATCCTACATTCTCAACTATTGACTTTAACAAATCTGGAATTGTTCATTATAAGAACTTAGCTCATTATAATGGGAATCCAATTACATGAGTAATGAAGATTACTATGGCCAAATCATGGTCAAATACTATGAGTACAACAACTATTAAAGGATACAATTATAATGCTCAATGAGCATGGGAAGTGATTGTATCATGATATAACTATACGAGTACTGATTGGTATAATGCTTCAGCAGAAATTAGGTGAGATGCTCCTTTTAATAGAGTAAGGCTTTCTCATGATGGATCAAGGAATATTATATTACTCGGAACAACATCAACTTCATGGAGTTATCCTAAGGTGGTGGTGAGTGATTTTGTTGCAGGGCACTCAAGTATAACAGGATGGGAGTCAGGGTGGACTATTGCAGTTCAAACTAATGAATCTGGATTTAATAGTACAACTGAACCAGCACTTAAAACGTACTTAGCTACTAATGGGAATTTTGGTATAGGTGATACCACACCAGAAGAAAAACTCAGAGTTAATTGAAGGATCTCTATTGCAACAGATCCTAATTCAGCAGATGATGTATGAGATAGATGATATAATGATGCAAGGTATATTAATGTGTGAGAATCATGAGACTCTATTGCTGATAACACAATTGATGGATCTGAAATTCAAAATGATAGCTTAACTGCATCAGACCTAGCAGCAAATAGTGTCTGAGCAAGTGAATTAGCTGATAATTCAGTGTGAAGTGCTAATGTAATAGCTAATAGTCTGACAGCAAGTGATCTAGCTGCTGATAGTGTTTGAGCAAGTGAATTAGCTAATAATTCTGTTGCATCAGCTAATGTGATTGATAATAGTTTAACAGCTAGCGATTTGGCAGCTAATAGTGTATGAAATAGTGAACTAAAGAATACTGAGAACTTATACATTAATAATATCTATAGATCAGCTCATAACAAAGGTCATTTGGTCTGAAGTTATAACAGTGTATGAGCTAATTCAGCACAAAGTAATCCAATATACTCTATTGGTTCTAGTTATATGCCTTGAACTACAGCATTAAATAATTTCTATTGAATAGGGTACTCTCATTGAAATGCAAGTTTTACACCATCATGAGTAGGGTGGTGAGCATATGTGGCTGCAGATTGAGATGCAAGACATTTCCTTGATGGTTCAAATTGACAATACTGGAATAGTGGAGGAATTAAAGTTGACTCAAGAGTAGTGGTTGGAAGTGATTGATGGACTGAATGAGATAATATTAGACAAAACACTATTGATGGCTCTGAGATCCAAGACAATACTTTGACTGCAAGTGATCTAGCTGCTGATAGTGTTGGAGCAAGTGAATTAGCAAATAATTCAGTAGCATCTGCTAATGTAATTGACAATAGTTTAACAGCCTCAGATTTAGCTCCAAATAGTGTTTGAAGTAGTGAGTTAATTGCAAGTCCAGCATTTACTAACCCAACTGTAGCAACACCTACATCAGGAACACATGCTGCTAATAAATCATATGTAGATAATCTGGTAAATGGTCTTACATGGAAACCTCCGGTTACATCAAGTCCTTCAGCTACATATGGAACATGTACAGCTGCTAAAGAATCATGGACAACATTTAATAAAGCAGATAATATAATATATGTATGTAATGGATCTGCTTGGGTACAAATGAGTTCTAGTGTATGAATTCCTAATCTTGCATGAGAGGTGACAGGTTCAATTACTAGTAATGTAGTTGCAAATAACACTATCGACTCAGCAAATGTAAAAGATAATACATTAACAGCTAGTGATTTAGCAGCTAATAGTGTTGGTAACAGTGAATTAATTGATAATCCAACAGTGAGTACTCTTTATTTATGAACAACAGACACGTCACTTTTTCGTGATACTGCAAATAGAATTGCTACAGATGATAGCTTTTATGTAAGAGCAGCAAGTCCTGCAACATATCTTTATTCAACTAATACATATCTTTGAAATTCATCGTGAGATACAACTCATCTAAGGTGAAATAATTTCACTTGGAACCAGTGAATAATTCAATGAAATGGAAGTGTATGAATTTGAGATACTACACCTGAAGAAAAACTCAGGGTAAATTGAAGGATTTCTATATCTACTGATCCTAATTCAGCAGATGATGTTTGAGATAGATGATATAATGATGCCAGATATATTAATGTATGAGAATCATGAGATTCTATAGGTGATAATACCATTGATGGATCAGAAATTCAAAATGATAGCTTAACAGCATCTGATTTAGCTGCAAATAGTGTATGAGCAAGTGAGTTACAAAACACAGGGAATTTCACTATGAATGATTTAATAACAAATGGAAATATATTAGCTACTGATTACCAAAGAACAACATCGGGCTGAGTAGATACGTATGAAAATGTAGTTCAATATTATGCTGGGAATGTACCAACAGGAATGTTTGTTATTAAAATTGGAAATACTCCAAATACTATGATAGATGCTGAGATATCTGTTCAATGATATAATTGATTACAAAAGTTTCATGTAAGAGGTTATACATATGCATCACAGCCTGGTTGGCATCAACCAGTAGCTTCATGTGTACGTAGTGGTGCAGCTGGAAATTGTACTGTTAGATTCTGAAGAGAAGCATCTACTTGAGATAAAGTAATTCTTCTTGGTACACCAACAACTAACTGGTGAAGTTACCCACATGCTGTGGTTAATCGTGTAAGTGTAGGTTATGGTAGTGGTCTTGGGACATGGACAATTACTAGAGCAACAAGTGATGCGGCGTATGCTTCACTTGTTACTGCACAAGTAAATAATGGATTTGTAGCATATAATCCTAATTTTACGGGTGGTGTAAGAGTTAACTGAACATCAGTAATTAATTCAAGTGCATATGTGTTATGAGATAGGATTGAACAAAACTCAATTGATAATTCTGAATTAGCTGCTGACAGTGTATGAGCAAGTGAACTTGCTAACAATTCTGTAGCCAGTGCTAATGTAATTGCTAATAGTTTAACAGCAAGTGATTTAGCAGCTAATAGTGTTGGTAACTCTGAGTTAGTAGATGATATTACTGTGAATTATGTGAGGTGATTAAATTATCTTTATGGTGATTATGGAACAATAGCAAGAAGTACTGATGAATGGTTGCGTCTAAATGATGGTAATTCTCATACAAATTGAGTATATATTTGAAATATGTTAAGAGCAGATGGATGATTGAGAGTAAGTGATGATGAGGGTTTTTATAGATGATGAGAAGATATTATTGATACAGATGATGCCTTTGTAGTAAATAATAGATTGAGTGTATGAGTAGATCCAAACTCGTGAGATGATGTTTGAGATAGAGATTATAATGATGCTAGATATATTAATGTTTGAGAAAACATAAGTGTAACTCTTAGCTGAGAAGTAACATGATCGACTTCAAATACAATTGTCGCAAATGATATAATTGACTCAGCTAATGTAAAAATTAATAGTTTAACAGCATCAGATTTAGCAGCTAATAGTGTTGGTAACAGTGAATTAATTGATAATCCAACAGTAAGTACTCTTTATTTATGAACAACAGACACGTCACTTTTTCGTGATACTGCAAATAGAATTGCTACAGATGATAGTTTTTATGTAAGGTCAGCAAGTCCAGCAACATACCTATATTCAACAAATACATACCTTTGAGCCTGATCTTGAGACACTACTCACCTAAGATGAAATAATCTTACATGGAATCAGTGAGTGATTCAATGAAACTGAAGTGTATGAATATGAGATACAACACCTGAAGAAAAACTTCGTGTAAATGGAAGAATTTCTATATCTACTGATCCTAATAGTGCTGATGATGTTTGAGATAGAGGTTATAATGATGCAAGATATATTAATGTGGGTGAAGCAGTAAAAGTAACTCTTGCTTGAGAAGTCACAGGACCTAGTAATGCAACTATTATTGCTGACAATACTATTGATTCTAATAATGTGAAACTAAATTCTTTAACTGATGCTGATTTGGCACCTAATAGTGTTGGAAATAGTGAGCTTATTGCAAATCCTACTTTTACTAATCCTATTGTAGCAACTCCTATATTATGAATTCATGTTGCTAATAAATCATATGTAGATAGTAAATCTTCTCCTTGGTTGAAGAATTGAACAAAACTTTATTATAACACTAATAATGTTTGAATCTGAACATTCTCACCAACTGCTAAACTAGAAGTAGCGGGAAGAATTGCAGTAAGTGGTTTGTGAGAATCTACATTTCTTGGTAAAGAGGCATGATTAAATGATGATGGTACTGACAATAGAAATACAGCAATTGGATATAATTCTCTTAGAGCTAATACTAGTGGTTTTTTTAACGTTGCTAATGGTTATGGTTCACTTCAGATGAATACTACTGGTGTTTCAAATACGGCAAATGGTATGAATGTTCTTAACATGAATACTACAGGGGCTTGAAACACAGGAGTTTGAGCTAGTGCCCTAGATGATAATACTACAGGAAGTTTTAATACTGCTGTTGGTTATGTATCATTGTTTAATAATACTACATGAACTTATAATACAGCCTTATGAGAACAAACACTATTTAGTAACCAAACATGAACTTATAATACAGCTATTGGTCGTGAAGCTCTTATATCAGCTAATCTGTGAACTAATAATACAGGGCTTGGTAATCAAGCGTGAACAAACAACTCTCCTTTTAAGATATCATCTCATAGTAATAGAATAGTATTAGGAAATAATAGCATAACAAATGCTTATATTAAAGTAGGTTGGACAGTAACTTCTGATATGAGGGATAAGACAGACTTTAAGGATGATGTATATGGTTTAGATTTTATTAAAAAATTAAGGCCAGTTACTTATAATCGTGATGAGAGAAGTTATTACGAGGAAAAAGGAATTAAAAAAGATGGATCATTAAAAGATGATAAAAGAGAGATTGGTTTTCTTGCCCAAGATGTAGTAGCTCTAGAAAAAGAGTTTGGAGCAATAGCTTGAGAATTATTGATTGCAGATGATGAGCAAGATGAGAAGCTTAAAATCAAAGAAACATCTATGATTCCGGTACTTGTAAAAGGAATACAAGAACAACAAGATGAAATAGATAATCAATGAGAAGCATTAGATGAACAACAAGATAAGATAACAGAACTTTTAAAAATTGTGAAAGACCTGCAAAAAGAAATTAAGGTGTTGAAGAAGTAGCTTATGTTTAGAAACTAATCATACATCTGAATAATTAAAAAAGATCTAAAAGCTCTCTTTTATTTCCACTCTACTTTTTAGGGGGTAGTTCAAATGTATCCTTATTTTTATTTTTGAACGTATTGTGATATAATGAATGTATGAATGATGAAACAAAAAAATTTTGGAGTGGTGCTCACACAAAACATAGGCTAAAATATCATTTAGTATTTGTACCCAAGTATAGAAGGAGAGTACTCAGTTGAAAATCAGTACCTCAGCTAAAAACTCTCTTTTATCAGGCTTGTGAATTACACTGATGGTATATAGATGTATTGGCAATAGAGGTTGATCATGTTCACATGCTTATTCAGCTGAAGCCTGATAAAAGTATAGCAAAAGTGTTGCAAATACTCAAGGGCTGAACAAGTAGGATAATAAGGAAAGAATACCCTGAGTTGGAAGAGTTTTTATGGTGAGATAGTTTTTGGGCAGATTGATATTTTGCCGAGAGTGTGTGAGAGCATCACGAGAAGTATATTCGCGAATACATTAGTAAACAATGACAATAGTGATTCATTATAGCAGATTTGTTAAAGCCCCAATGCAGAAAGACTAGACAGAGATTCAGGCTTTAGCCTGGGGTGTTTTACTATTCATTCATCTGAATTTAGCATAAAATGAGTACCAACCATTACAAAAAAAGATGTGCTTGTGTATGAAGTAAAAGATAACACATTGGTTCCTTTTAATTGAAAGAATATATGATGAGGAAAATATCAGTTCAAACT